>JAQSXP010000044.1 GCA_029256605.1 Devosia sp.
CCCATCAGCCGCGTTTCGACCGGCGTGTTCTGGAGGATGATCGTATTGGCAAGGTCTTCTACTTCAGCCAGTTCCTGCGGGCTCATCGCCTTGGTGTGGACGAAGTCAAACCGCAGCCGCTCGGGCGACACCAACGAGCCCTTCTGCGCCACGTGATCGCCCAAAACAATCCGCAGCGCCTCATGCAACAAATGGGTCGCCGAGTGATTGGCGCGAATGGCGGAGCGCCGCTCGTGATCGACCATCAGTTCCAGTGCCTGCCCGACGCGCAGCGTCCCGGTCTCGACCTTCACCTTATGCGCGAACACACCATGGTACTTTTGCGTGTCGGTGACCACAACGCTAACGCCCTCACCACGCATGGAGCCGGCATCGCCAACCTGCCCCCCGCTCTCGCCATAGAACGGGGTTTGGTTGAGGACCACATAACCTTCTTGCCCGGCCTCAAGCCGATCGGTCTCGGCCCCCTCGCGCAGCAATGCGGTGACTTCCCCTTCGGCCGTTTCTGTTTCGTAGCCCAGAAACTCCGTGGGCCCGAGCCGATCGGCCAGCCCATACCAGACGGCGCCAGTGGCAGCTTCGCCCGAGCCCGACCAGCTCCGACGCGCTTCTGCCTTTTGCTGGGCCATGGCTGCATCAAAGCCGGCTTGGTCCACCGAGATGCCGCGCGCCCGCAGCGCATCCTGCGTCAGGTCGAGCGGGAAACCATAGGTATCATAGAGCTTGAACGCAGTGGCGCCGTTGAGCGTATCGCCCTCGGCCAGCGTGCTCGTTTCATCCGAGAGGATCTGCAGACCGCGGCCTAGCGTCTTGAGGAAGCGCCCTTCCTCGAGGCGCACGGTCTCGCTGATCATGGCTTCCCCGCGCGACAGCTCGGGATAGGCCTGGCCCATTTCGCGCACCAGCGCAGGCACCAGCTTGTGGATCACCGGCTCTTCGGCCCCCAGCAGCGTCGCATGCCGCATGGCACGGCGCATGATACGGCGCAGCACGTACCCCCGCCCTTCATTGGAGGGCAACACGCCTTCAGCGATCAGGAACGACATCGAGCGCAGGTGGTCGGCGATCACGCGCAGGCTGCGATTGCCCTCACCCTCGACCTCGGTCCCGATCGCGGCGGCGGCGGCACCGATCAGCGCCTTGAACAGGTCGATGTCGTAGTTGTCGTGCACGCCCTGCATCACTGCGGCGATGCGCTCAAGACCCATGCCGGTATCGATCGAGGGTCGCGGCAGCGGAGTGCGCGAGCCGTCCCCATGCTGCTCGAACTGCATGAAAACCAGATTCCAGATCTCGATCCAGCGATCGCCGTCCTCGTCGGGCGAGCCGGGAGGGCCACCCCAGACCTTGTCGCCATGATCGTAGAAGATTTCCGAGCACGGGCCGCAGGGGCCCGTATCGCCCATCTGCCAGAAATTGGACTTGGCGCCCAGACGCACGATTCGATCCTCGCCGATCCCCGCGATCTTCTTCCACAGCTCCATGGCCTGATCGTCGTCTTCATAGACGGTGACCATCAGCCGGTCCTTGGGCAAACCCCAATCCTTGGTCAGCAAGGTCCAGGCCAACTCGATGGCATGGTCCTTGAAATAATCACCAAAGGAGAAATTCCCCAGCATTTCAAAGAAGGTGTGGTGCCGCGCGGTAAAGCCGACATTGTCGAGGTCATTATGCTTGCCACCGGCCCGTACGCATTTCTGCGCCGAGGTCGCCGTCGAATAAGGGCGCTTTTCAAGACCGGTGAACACGTTCTTGAACTGCACCATGCCCGCATTGGTGAACATCAGCGTTGGATCATTACGCGGCACCAATGGGCTTGACGGCACCGCCTCGTGACCATTCCGGGCAAAAAAGTCGATAAAACTCGAGCGGAGATCGTTTACGCTGGTCATAGATTGGCTTTCATGGCGGATTGGCGCCCTTCCCTCCGGCGGAACCGAACCACACCAGCCGACAATCTCGGTGCTGCTTGGGCGCGCGATTCCGCCCATAAGGCCCCCCCCAAAAAGAAAAGGCACCGCTTGCGCGATGCCTCTTCTTACCCTGCATGGGAACTGCTTAATCGTCGCTGTCCGCCGCGTCGTCGCCGCCCGATACCAGCAGCACTTCACCCAAGAGGCCCGAGCTTTCGCGCACGCCCTGCTCGATGCTCGCAGCCGCCGTTGGATTGTCCTTGAGGAACTGCCGGGCATTTTCACGCCCCTGTCCCAGCCGCTGGGAATCCCAGGAGAACCAGGCGCCCGACTTCTCGACGATCCCTGACTTGACGCCAAGGTCCAGCAATTCGCCGGTCTTGGAAATGCCTTCGCCATACATGATGTCGAACTCGACCTGGCGGAATGGCGGGGCCAGCTTGTTCTTGACCACCTTGACGCGGGTCTGGTTGCCGACGATTTCCTCGCGATCCTTGATCGCGCCGATGCGGCGGATATCGAGGCGCACCGAAGCATAGAACTTGAGCGCATTGCCCCCGGTGGTGGTTTCCGGCGAGCCATACATGACGCCAATCTTCATGCGTATCTGGTTGATGAAGATCACGAGGCACTTGGACTTCGAGATCGAGGAGGTCAGCTTGCGCATGGCCTGGCTCATCAACCGGGCCTGCAGGCCCGGCAAGGCATCGCCCATCTCGCCTTCAAGTTCGGCGCGCGGCGTCAATGCAGCCACCGAATCGACCACCAGCACGTCGATGGCACCCGAGCGCACCAGCGTGTCGGTGATTTCCAGCGCCTGCTCGCCGGCGTCGGGCTGCGAGATCAGCAAATCATCCACATTGACGCCCAGCTTGCGGGCATAGATCGGATCGAGCGCGTGCTCGGCATCCACAAAAGCGCAAACGCCACCCTTGCGCTGCGCCTCGGCAATCACATGCAGCGCCAACGTGGTCTTGCCCGAGCTTTCCGGCCCGAAAATTTCAACGATGCGGCCCTTGGGCAGGCCACCAATTCCGAGCGCGATATCAAGCCCGAGCGAGCCGGTCGATATTGCCTCAACCTCGATCGAGGCAGCCTCGCCAAGGCGCATGATCGAGCCCTTACCGAAATTGCGCTCGATTTGGCTCAGCGCGGCAGCGAGAGCCTTGTCCTTGTCCATTGATCCACCTTCAACGATCCGAAGCGGCGTATTAGCCATAAGAGTGTCTCCTTATTCCACGCTCCGGGACGGGGCGCAACGCGCTGCTTTCCGGAAGATCAAACCATGTGGTATGCGTCTTTGTTCTCATTTTGTTCCGGCGGTGTCAAGGGCAATTCGCCGGCGTTCGGCTGGACTATGGCGGCACCGGCCCTTTGCTCTGCGACGCGCAAAAGAGCTTGCCCGCTCCACCAGTGTTGCGCTTTATGCAGGTGACGACCACAACGGGCAATCGAGGAGCAAACCCCGTGAATCTCATTCAGTTTTTCGACCAGTCGGGCGCCCGCGCCGTGGCTGCCGTGGACGGCGACACCGCCCGCCAGGTCAATGCCACCACCAGCGTTTATGAGCTGGCCACCACCGCGCTCTCCCAGGGAATCGGGCTTTCCGCCCTTGTGGCACAGCGCGGCCTGGGCGACACGATCAATCGGCATGACATTCTGGCGCAGGGGCGCATGCTGGCGCCCATCGATCATCCCGATCCGGCCCATCTTTATATTACCGGCACTGGGTTGACCCATCTGGGCTCGGCCTCCACCCGCGACGCCATGCACAAGGGCAATGCCGCCAAGCAGGAACAGCTGACCGATTCCATGAAGATGTTCCAGATGGGCCTTGAGGGTGGCAAGCCCGAAGGCGGCGCTCGCGGCGTGCAGCCCGAATGGTTCTACAAGGGCAATGGCACCACCGTGGTCAATCCCGGTCACCCCATCCCCTCCCCCTCGTTTGCCCGCGATGCCGGCGAGGAGCCCGAGATCGCCGGCATCTATCTGATCGACGCCAACGGCCAGCCACGTCGCCTCGGCTTTGCGCTCGCCAATGAGTTTTCAGATCACGTTACCGAGCGGGTCAACTATCTCTATCTCGCCCATTCCAAGCTGCGCGCCTGCGCCTTTGGCCCCGAATTGCGGGTCGGTGACCTGCCCGAGCATATCGAGGGCATGTCGCGCATTTATCGCGACGGTGCTGTGATCTGGGAAAAGCCATTCCTGTCCGGCGAGGCCAATATGAGCCACACCATCGCCAACCTGGAATATCACCACTTCAAATACGACCTGTTCCGCCAACCCGGCGACGTGCATGTGCATATGTTCGGCACCGCCACCCTGAGCTTTGCCGACAACATCGTCACCCAGCCCAATGACGTGTTTGAAATCGAGGAAAGCCAGTTCGGTGCGCCGCTGCGCAATCCCGTCCGCATTGAGGACGAGCACCCGCTGATCGTGGGCAATCTCTACTAGGCGCTCAGTTCGAATCGCGTGCATGGGCCTTGAGATCGACAAGGCTCAGCACGCCCACAACCGCCGCATTGGTTGAATGCAGAAAGACGCGGGGCGCCTGCCCCGCCTCCAGTGCCTCGGCCCACCGTTCGGCCAGGAGGCACCAGCGATCGCCGGCCTTGAGCCCGGCAAAGCCCCATTCGGGACGGGGCGTTGACAGGTCATTACCCACGCTCTTGGAGTAAGCCAGGAACGCGTCGCTCGCCTCGATGCAGACGAGGTGCCGCGCCACCCCTTCGGGGCCGGCCGCGCAATAGCCACTGCGGAAAAACCCGGTCAACGGATTGGTCGAGCAAGGCAAGAGGGGCTCGCCCAGCACATTGCGCTCCCCTGCCCCTTCCCCAAAATGGCGGGCGTTCACTGGCTATCGCCTTCGTCCTGCTTTTGCAGCACCTCTTTGACCTTGGAGTTGATCTGGTCCAGCGAATAAGGCTTGGGCAGGAACTCGACCGATTGGTCATCCTCGATGTCGCGGCGCACGCTTTCCTCGGCATAGCCCGAAACAAAGATTACCTTGAGCCGCGGCATGGATTTGCGCACATGCTTGAGCAGGGTCGGCCCATCCATTTCGGGCATCACCACGTCCGAGATCATGAGGTCGATCTTGTATTCGATGTCCTCCAGCACCTCGAGCGCTTCTTCCCCGCCATCAGCCTCGAACACCTCGTAGCCGGTGGCCCGGAGCGCCCGGGCCGAGAAGGCGCGTACGCTTTCCTCGTCCTCGACCAGCAGGATTCGCTCCTGGCCGGTCAGGTCGCGCACCGGCGCCGCTGCGGCCGTTGCCTTGGCCGTCGTCTCGATCTCGGAGGGCACATAGCGCGGCAGGAAGATCTTGAACGTGGTGCCGACCCCGACCGTCGAGACCGGATAGATATAGCCCTCGGTCTGCTTGATGATGCCGTAGACCGTCGAGAGCCCCAGCCCCGTGCCCTTGCCGAGCTCCTTGGTGGTGAAGAATGGCTCGAAGATCTTGCTCAGCACCTCCTGGCTCATGCCGGTGCCGGTATCCTGCACTTCGATCAGCACATAGTCTGCCGGCACCATGCCATCGAATTGCATGGCTTCCGCTTCGGCACGGCTGACATTGCTGGTGCGGATGGTGATCGAACCACCATCGGGCATGGCGTCGCGCGCATTGACCACGAGATTGATCACCACCTGCTCGAGCTGCACCACATCGGCGCGCACCGGCCAGATATTGCGGCCGTGATCATGAGCTCGCTGAACGACGGGTCGCCCGGCTTGTGCTTGAGCAGCAGCAGGTCGGAAAAGCCGATGATGGCGGTGAGCAGATTGTTGAAGTCATGCGCCACGCCGCCAGCGAGCTGACCCACCGCCTGCATCTTCTGGCTTTGGGCAAACTGCGCTTCGAGCTTGCGCTGGTCGGTCATGTCGAGAGCATAGACATTGACCTGTTCGGGCGAGCCCGACAACGTTTCGGAGCCCGATAGATAAAGCCGCACAGCGTGCTCGCCTTCAGCGCTCAACAGCGCATCCACTGGCTCCACAGCCGAGCGATGCGCCGAGGCGTCGGCAATGGCGCGCGCAAAGCGGTCGCGGCTGCCCTCGCCGATCAGATCGATGAGCGGCTGCAGCTCGAGGCTCTTTTCTTCGCCCGACCAATGGAAAATGCGCCCGAACGGCGCATTGGTGCGAATGATCCGCCCCTGGCTGTCCAGGGTCGCAATGGCGAACGGCGTATCGTTGAAAAAGCGCGAAAAGCGAATCTCGGCCGCCCGCAGCGCTTCCTCGGTGTCGGGGGCGCTGGTCATGTCGAGCACCAGGGTGCGCGTTTCGCCCAGCTCACCGTCGGCCATGCGCGCGGCGCGGTGCAGCAGGCGCACCGGCAGCGTCGTGCCATTGCGGCGCACCAGATCGATATCGATGATCTCGGTGCGGATTTCCCCGTCGCCGCGCCCCCGCATCAGCAG
The DNA here is from genome assembly GCA_029256605.1 of Devosia sp. GTDB lineage: Bacteria > Pseudomonadota > Alphaproteobacteria > Rhizobiales > Devosiaceae > Devosia. Next base: position 6,344 of record JAQSXP010000044.1, read on the forward strand.
CGTCGCGCCATCGCCATGCACCACATCGCGCAGGCTGAGCTGTCCCGAGTTGAATTCGGCCAGGTCATAGCCCAGCCAGTCGGCCAGGGTCGAGTTAAGATACTGGATGCGCCCGCGCGCGTCGGCCGAGAAAAAGCCCGCCGGCGAATGGTCGAGATAATCGATGGCCCGCTGCAGGTCGCGGAACGCGCTTTCATTATTGTCCCGGTCGCGGGTGATGTCCTCGACTGTCCAGATCACCTTGGGTTTGGTTTCACCCTCGGTAGGTGGCAGCGGCCGCACCCCGACCCGGTACCAGAAGGCGCGGTTGCTCTCGGCCTGTGAGCCCCCCAGCCCCCCGATCAATCGAATATCCTCGACGGCGCTGCGCCCATCCTTGGCGGCGCGCGACAGGCGATAAATTGCTTCGCTGGCATCGGACTGGCCGGCGAACAGTCGTGGCACGCCCACCGGGACGCCGTTGTTCAGCGCGCCGGCAAAACTGCCGTAATGGGCATTCACATAGGAAATGCGTCCATCGCGATCCGCAACCACCGCCCCGAAGGGCAGGCTATCAACGATGGCATGGGGCGTCGTGCGGCGCTCCTCACTGCCCGCGAAGCGAAACAGGCCAGCCGCCAGGCCAAACAGGCAGAACACGCCTACGACGGCCAGCAGCCCCACAAAGGTCATGACCAGATCGAGCGGCACGTGATCACCGAACATTGCATAGCCGGCCGCCAGTGCCACCAGCGCCAGCCCCAATGCCACAACGCGCCAGAGCCCGTATCCGCCCCGCCCCGAATCCACCAGCGGCTCGGGATAATTGTCATCCCGGATTGGCGTGACGGCCATGTTCAAGCTCCTAGGTCTTCGGTCGCAAGGCTTTCGGACCGCTTCGCATGGTCTGGCACGGAGCCAGCTCACCAAGGCAATGCTTGGATTTCGTGCGCAACGCAAGCGCGTACACCATCTGGCCGCCCGAATCAGGTGCCCAGAAAAGGTTTAGCAAATGGTCTGCCGCGCGGGGAGATATTGCTTGTTATCAACAGGCTTGCCAGCCTCAACGTGTTGGCCGCCACCCTGTGCTGGGGCGCAATCGCATCACAAAGCCGATCACCTCCGCGACAGCCTTGAAGTGCTCGGCCGGGATGGGCTCATCGACTTCCACGCTCGCGAACAACGCCCGAGCTAATGGCGGGTTCTCGACAATGGGCACATTGTGCTCGCCCGCCAGGGTACGAATGCGCAGCGCCACGGCATCGGCGCCCTTGGCAACGCAAAGCGGCGCGCGCATGGAGCGGTCATATTTCAGAGCCACGGCAAAGTGCGTCGGGTTGGTCACCACGACCGTAGCATCGGGCACCGCGGCCATCATGCGCTTGCGCGAGCGCTCCTGCCGCAGCTGGCGTATGCGACCCTTGACGTGCGGATCGCCCTCCATCTGCTTGTATTCGTCCTTGGTTTCCTGGAGCGTCATCATCTGGCGCGTCCACCATTTGCGGCGCACATAAACATAATCGGCCATGGCGATCAGCGTCACCACCGCGAGCGTCGCGCCGAACACCTTGAGCCCGATATCCTGGAAGAACTGGAGGATCAGCAGCGGGTCGGCCGTCATCATCGTGTCGAGCCGATCACGCTCGGGCCAGACTACCCCCACCAGCACCGCCCCAACCAGTCCCAGCTTGACCAACCCCTTAAGGAAGTTGACCAGCGCTTCCCCCGAAAACAGCCGCTTGAACCCGGCCAGCGGCGAGATCTTGGACAGTTTGGGGGTGATTGGCTCGGCCGAGAACAGGAAACGATGCTGCACCAGATTGGCCGCGATCGCGCAAAAGGACAGGATCAGCAGCGGCACCATGATCGTGCCGACCAGCGCCAGCGCGAGACCATTGAAAAATGAGCCGAAGGCTGGCCCACCCAGTTCATAGCGATCCGCATTGGTCAGCAGTGTCTTGAGCGAGGTCATCAAACTCGCGCTCGTGGATGGGGCCAGCATCGCAAATAGCGCCGCCGAGCCCGCGAGCATGAACCAGGTGGTCACCTCCTGGCTTTTGGCGACATCGCCTTTTTTGTGCGCGTCCTCCAGCTTTTTGGCCGAAGGGTCCTCGGTTTTACTGGATTTCTCGGGTGCCTCGTCCGACATCGTCGACCCCTAGCCCCGCCACATCGCCAGATGCTGCTCGAAGGCGCTGATATACCAGCCCATCATCATCGTCAGCAGCAAGGCAAAGAGGATCAGGCCAACCATCACATTGGCGGGCATCAGCACGAAAAACACCTGCAGCGCCGGCATCAGCCGCGCCAGGATGCCCGCGCCCAGATTGAACACGAGACCGAACACGATAAAAGGCGCCGACATCTGCACCCCAACCGTGAAGGCGCCGCTTACGGTTCGGATCGCCAGCTGCGCCGCATCCTCCCACATCAGCGGATCGGTGGGGCGGAACACGGCATAGCTGTCATAGGTGGCGGCGAGCGCCACATGATGCAGATCGGTGGCAAAGATCAGCGCCACCCCCACAAAGGACAGGAAGGTGCCAAACACCGCGCCTTGGATGCCGCCCTGCGTTGGATCGGCGGTCTGGGCCATGCTCATGCCGGCATTGAACGCCACGATTGCACCCGCAACCTGGGTCGCCATCACGGTGATGCGCGCAATGGCTCCCAAAATCAGGCCCACTGCCAGTTCATGAAACAGGAGCGGCAGGATGCCCATGATCCCGATCGGCATCGGGGGCATCTGCTCGGCCAGCAGTGGATACAGCACCAGCGTGAAGGCAAGCGCGAAGCTCAGCCGCATCCGCGCCGGTATGGTTTGCTCCCCCAGCCCGGGCATCAGCATCAATATGGCCCCGATCCGCGCAAACAGCAGCAGATAAACAAAGGCCATGTTAGGCAGCCAGTTAAGCGCGAGGGACACCTCAGCCGCCCACGATGATCATGTCGATGACGCGCGACATATAGGCCCCCATCTGCGCGCCGGCGAATGGCAGAGTGAGCAGCATGGTGACGAAAATGGCGATGATCTTGGGCACGAACACCAGGGTCTGCTCCTGGATCTGCGTCAGCGCCTGAAACAGGGCGATCACCACGCCAACCAGCAGCCCGACGATCATCATGGGCGCCGAAACAATGATCAGCGTCCAGATACCATCGGTGGCAATGTCGAGAACTTCAGCGCCGGTCATCGCAATCTCGGGTCAGCGGCGAATCATGGGCCGCCCGCCTTGATCATAAGCCAGCTCAGGCGCTTCTGGTCAGTTTACCGGTAAGATGCCCCCTAGATCGGCATCCGCATGATTTCTTCATAGGCCGAGATCACCCGGTCGCGCACTGCCACCATGCTCTCGATGGCAATCTCGGTTTGCGAAATGGCCGTCACCATATCCACCGGATTGGCTTTGCCATTGACCATGTCGATCGCCATCTGGTCCGAGGCGCGTCCGGTTTCCACCACCCCTTGCACGCTTTGCGCCAGCATCTGCGCAAAGTCGGGACCACCCGCCCCCTTGGCCAGCAGGTCAGTGCCCGGCTTGGCCGCCTGGCTGATCAGGCGCGAAGCATTGCCATAGGCGGCAGTGGCTGCATTGAATGGGATGGCCATGATGAGCGTCCTGGTGAAGAGAAAAACTAGCCGCGCAGGATATCGAGCGTGCGCCCGAGCATCTGCCGGGTCACGGAAACGACGTTCAGATTGGCTTCGTAGGTCCGTTGCGCCTCGCGCATATCCATGGACTCAACCAGCGTATCGACATTGGGATACTGCACATAACCCTTCTCGTCGGCGGCGGGGTGCCCCGGCTCAAAGCGGCTGTTGAAGTCGCCCATGTCGTAGGCAAGCTTGCCCACTTCCACGATCCGCGCGCCGGTCGCGCGATCGATCCCAACCTCGAAGGTCGGCACTCGGCGCCGATAGGGCTCGTCCCCGGGCGCCTTGCCGGCCGAATCCACATTGGCGAGGTTTTCCGCAATGACGCGCATCCGCGCGGTTTGGGCATGCAGCCCGGTAGCAGCAATGCGCAGCGAGGCGTTGAAATCCATGAGGCCGAAAACTCCTAAGCCGACTTGCCGAGCGCGGTGCGGATGATCTTGATGCTTTTCTGATAGAGCGAAGTGGCCGCCTGGTAGTCCATCATATTGGTGGTGACCTTCATCATCTCGTCTTCCAGCGTCACCCCATTGCCCTCGGGCGTGACCTCGAAATTGGCCATGCGCTGCGCGCCAAAACCGCCGCTGCTGCTTGAAACGCTGAAATGGGTGGGCTGGGTGGCGAGCGTTGCAACGCTGGCCGAGGAGCGCGTGCCGTGCTCAGCGAAATCGAACTGCGCCAGGTCGCGACCGCGATACCCGGGTGTTTCCGCATTGGCAACGTTCTCGGCCAATAAGCCTTGACGAGCCTGATGCCAGCGCATTTTGTCGGTCAAGGCGGTAAAGACCGGCAGATCCATAAGGCTCATGGCCAGCAAACCCTTTGGTGGGAGGATGGGCAATTCTTGCCGGGTCTATGGTTAACGTCGCGTTAATCGGATTGTCGTCAAAGCTCGTGCAGCCTGGTAATCGCAGCAATTGCGGCGCCTACCCGGCAAAAACTTCCGCCAGCACAGCGGGCGCTTGGAGCGAGAACTGTTATGGGTTTCATCAGCAACATTTTGGGGGACTCGGGAGCCACGATCCTCACCACCCTCTTCGCCCTTGGCGCCGTGCTGGTGCTGATCGTGCTCGCGGTATGGCTGCTCAAATTCGTCTTTACAGCCACTGGCAAGCCAGCTCGCGCCGGGCGCGGCCCGCGGCTTGGTGTGGTCGAAACCCTGCAAGTCGATGGCCGCCGTCAGCTGCTTTTGGTGCGCCGCGACAATGTCGAACATCTCGTTCTGACCGGCGGCGCCCATGATCTGCTGCTTGAAGCAGGTATTCCCGTCGATGAACTGCCCGCACCGAGCCGCCGACCCGTTCCGGTAGTCCCGTCCCGCCGAACCCGGCCCGCACCCACGCCAGCAGCACCCGTGCCGGCCCCTGCCGCTGCAGCCCCTGCACCCGCGGCACCCATCGCCGCGCCCAGCCCGAGCGCCATCGAGCGTTTGCGCGATTTTGGCCGGGGCACTCAGCCCAAACCGGTCTCGCTGCGCCACACCGGCCTGCTCAAGCCAGCGGGGAACGGCGATAACCCCACGCATATCCCAGACAATTCGGCTGCACACCCGCTCGACTCAGCTAAAGAGAACACTGGGGCGAGCAGTAGGGAAAGCGCGGAGAGTGTCGGCCGGACCACCAAAGGCGATCGATAATCCGCAGCCCCAGCGGCAGCGATTGCGCGCCGCTCAGCTTCTGCCCCTCGCCAGCATCATCCTGATGCTGGCGCCCAGCCTGGCCTTTGGTCAGGACGTCAACATCGATTTTGGCGACGACGCCAGCCTGACCGAACGCGCCGTTCAACTGATCGGCCTCGTGACGATCCTGGCGCTTGCGCCCTCGATCCTCGTCATGGTGACGAGCTTTACCCGCATTGTCGTGGTGCTCTCGCTGCTGCGCACCGCCATTGGCCTGCAAACCGCTCCGCCCAACTCGGTGATGGTGTCGCTGGCCCTCTTCCTGACCATCTTCGTCATGCAGCCGACGCTACAACAAACCTATGATCTGGGCGTCGCGCCTTTGATCGCCGGGGAAATCGAGGCTCCCGAAGCCTTCCAGCTGGGCAGTGAACCCATCCACGCCTTCATGCGCGCCAATGTGCGCGACAAAGATCTCGAGCTCTTCTACGATCTCACTGACGCCGAACCGCCGGCCGAGCCGGAGGCCATCCCGCTCCAGCTGCTCATCCCCGCCTTCATGATCTCGGAGCTGCGCCGGGCTTTCGAGATCGGCTTTTTGCTGTTTCTGCCCTTTGTCATCATCGACATGGTCGTCGCTTCTGTGCTGATGTCCATGGGCATGATGATGCTGCCACCCGTCGTGATCTCGCTGCCCTTCAAGCTGATCTTTTTCGTCCTCGTGGACGGTTGGTATCTGGTCGCCGGATCGCTGGTGCGCAGTTTCGTCAGCGGCTAGCGGACGCAAGGTCGCCGCTGGCCTTGCTTGCCGTGAGTGGCGTCAGCGCACCGTCCTTGCCGTAGAACTCACGATAGGACGCGAGAAAGGCATTGAGCCCGTCCAGCCCCGCCACCTCGTTGGCGACGCTCTTGAACTCAAGACTCGAGGCGGTGATCGGCCCGGTCACGAAGTCGAACATCGGCCATTCCGGTGTCTTGACCAGCCGCTCGGCGAACTTCTCGCGCAGGCGCAGCAATCCGCCATTGTCATTGGCCAACACAAAGCCCACGGCTGCCTTGATGAGATCCATGCGCGCCGGGCGGCTCAGCGGCTCGCTGACCGCTGCTGCCGGCCCATACATGGTTTCCAGCAGTGTGCTCGCCTGGCCGTAGCGCTTGGCCCGCCACTGCGCGTCAACGCGCAACAGGTCGGCGTCGCGGCCCTCCATGTCGCTGAGCAACTGCAGCGCCAGCTCATTGCGTCCGCCATCGATCATGGCCCGCGCTTCGAGCAGCCGCCGCTGTCGAGCCAACCCCGCTGGCAGCTCCGGCAGTCGCGACGCATTGAGCACCCGCAACGCTTCCTGCGGCCGCCGATCGGCAAGATAGATCACCGCCAGATCGGCGGCCACCTGCGTTTGCGCCACTCCGCGCAACCGGTTCTCCAACTGGTACTGCAGCAGTTCAGCCGCCTGCGCCAGGAGGTCCACCTCCACCAGCCGCCGCGCGAGCTTGCGGATCATCTCGTCCCCGCGCACCCCCGGAGGCGTGAGCTGGCGGAAATCATAGAACAGCCCCAGCGCCTCGACCGGTCCGAGCTTGTCGGCCTGCCCGTCGAGGAACAGCGCCTCGAACACCTGCTGCGCTTGATCCCCCAGATCGGTGATCGCGTGATCGGCACCATGCTGCGCCACGGCCTGGCGTACCGACTCGAAACCCAAGCGATATTGACCGCTGCGGAAATAAAGGTCCGCCAACAGCTTTTGCATCTCCGCTTCCAGCGGATTGCCGCGCCACATCAGCGTTTCGGCCGCAAGGGTCTGGGTTGCCTTTTCGAGGTTCAAAGTCCCCTCGCGATCCAGCAGCAGCAAGGTGCGATACACCGCCTCCGCCCGCGTGGGGCGGAAATCCTCGGCGATCACCTGTCCATAGCCATCGATCGCTTCCTGCACCTGCCCCGCCTCTTCCAGAAGGCGCGCGGTCAGCAGATGGTAGTGGCTCGCTTCCTCGCCGCTTAATTGGGGCGGCGTGACCTTGCCCAGCAATTGCTCGGCCAGCGTGCGATCGCCCGCCTGCAGGCTGGCCCCGATGGCGGCGAACAGGAACCGGTTTTGGGCCCATTGCGGATAGCTCGCCAACACGCTTTGGGCATCGCGCGCATCCTGGCGCGCCCCGTGGTAATCGCCCACATCCGCCCGGGCGATAGTGCGCCAGAACAGGGCATCCACATCAGCGGTGAATGCCGGCGCGTTGAGCACCTCCAGCGCCTCGGCGGTGCGCGAGGCCACCGTGTTGGCGATCACCTCGGTCATCCCGATCTGCCGCGCCATTTCCTCGGGGCCGGGCGCCCCCTCAACAGTGCGCAGCACGCCAAGCGCTTCGTGAGCGAACTGGTTGGCCAGCAGAAACTGCGCCAGCTCCAGCCGCGCCGCATCGCGCTGCCGCCCTTCCGCGCCGGCCGCCGCCCGCATCAGCTCTTCGCGCCGCTCGATAAAGCCGCGGGGCTCGCCCTGCTCGAGCGCCGCCAAATCGACGAACCGGCGCCGCTCGCTATCGC
>JAQSXP010000420.1 GCA_029256605.1 Devosia sp.
AAAAACCGCAGACCCTCCTGGGTGGGCGCGCGCCCGGCCGAAACATGGGGTGCGGCAATCAGCCCGAGATCCTCGAGATCGGCCATCACATTGCGCACCGAGGCTGGCGACAGCCCCAGTTGCAGCATGCGGCTGAGATCGCGTGATCCCACCGGTTGGCCGGTGTCGAGATAGCGCTCCACGATGCGCCGGAAGATATCCTGGCTGCGCGAATTGAGGACGGCGAGAAAGTCTTCGGGTGGCTTGACCATCATATTCGTTCAAATTGTCGGCTTTAACCCTTCCCATTCATTTAGGAGCATTGCGGCCATTCGCCAAGCCAGCCTGGCTTGTGAGCGCCTGCGAGGAGGGTTAAGAGGCGGTTAACTGTTTTTTATTGCCAAGGTGATTGCCGATGCGCCCTTCCGGACGCGAACCCAACCAGATGCGCGCGATTTCCATCGAGCGCAATGTTTCGCTGAAGGCCGAAGGCTCGTGCCTGGTGGCTTTTGGCGATACCAAGGTGCTGGTGACGGCTTCGGTTGAAACCAGCGTGCCCGGCTGGCTGCGCAACAAGGGCCAGGGCTGGGTCACTGCCGAATACGGCATGCTGCCCCGCGCCACCGGTTCGCGCACCCGCCGCGAAGCCGCCGCCGGCAAGCAATCGGGCCGCACCCAGGAGATCCAGCGTCTGATCGGCCGCTCGCTGCGCGCGGTGGTTGACCTGCCCATGCTGGGCGAAAACCAGATCACCGTCGATTGCGACGTGCTCGAGGCCGATGGCGGCACCCGCACCGCCTCCATCACCGGCGCCTATATCGCGCTCGCCGATGCCATCCGGTGGATGGAAGAGCGCAAGCTCACCCGCGGCGTCGCGCTCCGGGATTCCGTTGCCGCCGTATCCTGTGGTATTTATCGCGGCACTCCCGTGCTCGATCTCGATTACCTCGAAGATGTCGAAGCCCATACCGATGCCAATTTCGTCATGACCGGCTCGGGCAAGTTCGTGGAAATCCAGGGCACTGCCGAAGGCGCCCCGTTCAGCCGCGACGAGCTCGACCAGCTCATGGGCCTGGCCGAAACCGGCATTGCCGAACTCACCCGCCTCCAAACAGCAGCACTGCAAGCATGAACCTGTTTTTCCGCAAGAAAAGCGGCGCCGCCACGACTGCCCCCCAGGCGAGCCGCCGCAGCACGCCCGGCACCAATTGCCCCATCTGGCATGACGTGGCGCGCGCCCTTGATCAATCCGCCCGCCCCTCGGCCGGGCGCACCAAGGCCCGGCAAGGAACCCCCAAATGAGCGCCATTCCCCGTCTTCGCGCTGGTGACCGCCTCGTGCTGGCGTCGCACAATGCCGGCAAGCTGGCCGAATTCCGGGAATTGTTTGCCCCCTTCGGGCTCGAGCTGATCTCGGCCGCGCAGCTTGATCTGCCCGAGCCCGATGAAACCGGCACGCTAATATGCTGGCCTTGTCCGATGATTCCGGCCTGTGCGTGGATGCGCTGGGTGGCGATCCCGGCGTCTACACCGCCAATTGGGCCGGCCCTAATCGCGATTTCAATCACGGCATGAAGCGCGTCGAGGATGCCCTCCAGGCCGCCAATGCCACAACGCCGGCCCAGCGCCACGGCTCCTTCCGCGCCACGCTTTGCCTCGCCCATCCTGATGGCCGCGACGCCCTCTACGAGGGCCGCATCGATGGCACCTTGGTCTGGCCGCCACGCGGCGATGTCGGCTTCGGCTTTGATCCCGTTTTCATGCCCGAAGGCTTTGACGTCACCTTTGGCGAAATGCCCTCGAGCGTCAAACATGGCTGGGCTCCGGGGCAGGAGGGTCTCTCCCACCGCGCCCGCGCCTTTGCCAAATTCGTCGAGGGCCAAATTGAGCAGGCCTGATCGCGTGCCCGCCAATCGCTGCCACGCCACCAACCCACATGAGGGGGCTGCCGCATGAGCCGTAACGACCTCTTTGGCGTTTATGTGCACTGGCCCTTTTGCGCGGCCAAGTGCCCCTACTGCGATTTCAATTCCCATGTGCATCGCGGCCCGCTCGATGAGCAGGCCTTTGTCGCCGCCTATCAGCGCGAGATTGCCCATACCGCCAGCCTCACTCCCGGACGGGTCGTGCAGTCGATCTTTTTTGGCGGCGGCACGCCCTCGCTGATGAGCCCGTGGGCCGTCGGCACCATTCTCGATACCATCGCCGCCCATTGGACGGTCGAACCACGCGCCGAGATCACGCTCGAAGCCAATCCCACCAGCGTCGAAGTGGACCGCTTCAAGGGTTTTCGTTCCGCCGGCATCAACCGTGTCTCGCTCGGCGTGCAGTCCCTGCGCGACAAGCCGCTGGCCGACCTCGGCCGCCGCCATACCGTTGATGAAGCTATCGCTGCCGTGCGCATCGCCCAGTCGATCTTTGATCGCTCGAGCTTTGATCTGATCTATGCCCGCCCCGGCCAGACCCTCGAGGATTGGGAGGACGAGCTCAAGGAAGGCCTCTGGCTCGCGCGTGGCCATATCTCGCTCTATCAGCTCACCATTGAGCAGGGCACGCGCTATTTCGACCTGCATCGCGCGGGCAAGCTCATCATGCCCGATGAGGATCTGTCCGCCGATTTTTATGAGCTGACCCAGGAACTGACGGCTTCGGCCGGCCTGCCCGCCTACGAGATTTCCAACCACGCCCGCCCCGGCCAGGAAAGCCAGCACAACATGCTGTACTGGCGCTATGGCGAATATGCCGGCATCGGCCCGGGCGCCCATGGGCGCCTCTTGATCAACAACCAGCGCCACGCCACCGCCGCCGAAAAGCTGCCCTTCAAGTGGCAGGAAAAGGTGCTGGCGCAGGGCCATGGCCTCGTCACCGATGATGTGCTGACCTGGGAAGAGCAGGGTGATGAATTCCTTGTCATGGGCCTGCGCCTCAAGGAAGGCATCTCGCCCCAGCGCTTCACCGCGCTATCGGGGCGCCGCATCAGCCAGCGCCAGATCGAGGATCTCAAGGGCTATGGCTTTGTGGAAACCCTGCCCAACGGCAATATCCGCGTCACCGATCGCGGCTGGCCGGTGCTCGACGC
>JAQSXP010000045.1 GCA_029256605.1 Devosia sp.
AGAAAGGTCGCAAAGGTAAACAGCGGGCCGGGCACGGCCTGGGCGGCGGCATAACCGGCGAGGAATGTTTCCGGCCTCACCCAACCGGGCGCGACCACGCTGTCTTCCAGCAGCGGCAGCACCACATGGCCGCCCCCGAACACCAGCGCGCCGGTGCGATAAAACGCATCCAGGAACTGGGTGGCGAAACCGCCGATACCGGCGGCGGCAAGGAGCGGCAGGCCAAGAAGCAGGAGCGCGAAGGCGGCCAGCAGCCCTACCCCGACCCGCACCGACAAGGCACCAGCGAGAATAGGCGGATTGGCCCCAGCTACACCGCCCCAGCCGAGGGCAAGGCCACAAAGGGCCCCCAGGCTCATCACCAGCAATTGCCCGGCAATGCCCGGCACCAGCGCCAGCAGCACCAATGCGAGGGCGGCAACGCCGAGGCGCGGCGGTGTGGTTAGCAGCGAGCCCCGCATTCCCCAGACGGCCTGAGCCACGACGGCGACAGCGACGAGTTCAAGGCCATGCAGCGCACCCGACAAAGCGGGCCCCTGCAGGGCAACGAGGCCGGCAAAAAAGGCCAGCATCAGCAGCGCCGAGGGCAGAGTGAAACCCACAAAGGCCGCGAGCCCGCCGAGCCAGCCGGCCCGCACGACGCCAAGGGCAAAGCCGACCTGGCTGGAAGCGGGGCCCGGTAGCAGCTGACCAAGCGCAACGAGCTGGGCATAGCCGTTTTCATCCACCCAGCCGCGGCGGGCGACGAGTTCGGCGCGAAAATAGCCGAGATGGGCGATAGGGCCGCCAAAGGAGGTCAGGCCCAGCTGGAAAAATGCGGCAAAAACCTCGCCCGGCGTGCCGGCGGGCTGGGCGGAAAAGGCGTCGGTTCGGCTCATCCCCGCAGCATTACCCCCAAGTCATGACAGGGCAATAACAGACCGCCTGCCGGACGGTCAGCAGGCGTTGTGGTCATGCCGAGGCTCTGCCCCAGCCCGATCACGGCGCGGATAATGGCCAGATTGTCGCTGCGGGTGGTCAGATCGCGCATGAAGGAGCGATCGATCTTGATCTTGTCGAACGGGAAGGAGCGCAGATAGGACAGGGACGAATAACCGATGCCGAAATCGTCCATGGAAATGCGCACGCCCATGGCGCGCAGCTGATGGAGCGCGCGCAGCGTGGAGTCATTGTCGGCGAGCAGCAGCGACTCGGTGATCTCGAGCTCGAGGCGGCTCGCGGGCAGGTCGGCATCGGCCAGGGCCGAGCGGATCACGCTCACCAGCTCCTTGTTGCGGAACTGAACGGTGGACAGATTGACCGCCACCCGCACTTCGCCCGGCCAGGTTGCAGCGGTGCGGCAGGCCTCGCGCAGCACCCATTCGCCCAAGGGCACGATCAGCCCGGTTTCCTCGGCGATGGGGATGAATTCGGCCGGCGAGATCGAGCGCTCCGCGCAATCCCAGCGCAGGAGGGCCTCGACGCACCCGACCCTGTTTTGCCCGAGATCGAGCAGCGGCTGAAACACGAGGCGCAGCTCGTCGCGGCCAAGGGCTGCCCGCAGGCCCGCCTCGATCTTGCGCCGCTGCTGCAATTCCTCGTCCATGCCATTTTCAAAGAAATGGAAGGTCGAGCGGCCATCCGCCTTGGCTTTGTAGAGCGCCATATCGGCATGCTTGACCAGGGTGCCGGTATCCAGGCCGTCGCGGGGCGCCATGGCGATGCCGAGCGAAGCACTGATATCGATCTGGTGCTCGCCAATCGAAAAGGGTGCGGCCATGGCCTTGACGATGCGGCTGGCGACCCGCGCGGCATCGGCTTCACTCGAGACCGAACGCAGCAACAGGGCAAATTCATCGCCTCCGAGCCGGGCGAGCAGATCATTGTCGCGCGTCGTGCGCCACAAGCGCAGCCCCGCCTGCCGGATCAGCTCGTCGCCCACCGCATGGCCCAGCGTGTCGTTGACGCCCTTGAAGTGGTCGAGATCGATATAAAGCACCGCCGCCTTTTCGCCGCGGCCGATCGCCGCTTCGGTTTTGGCCATTTCCTCGAGAAACTGCACCCGGTTGGGCAGGTCGGTCAGCGCATCGTGGCGCGCGAGATAGCGGATCTGCGCCTCGATCTGGCGCTGCTCGGTAATATCCTCGTGGCTCGACACCCAGCCGCCATCCTTCATCGGATGGTGCTGCATCATGATGACGCGGCCGTTGAATTCATGCACGTTCTTGCCGTATTCGCCGCGCGCGATGATGTCGCGCCTCCAGGCGATATAGTGCTGGCGCGAAGTGCCCGACACCATGCCGGTATCGAAGAGGTGGCCCAGAATCTCCTCAAGCTGTGTGCCGGGCCGCACCAGCGCTTCGGGCAGATTGTAGATGCGCTGATAAGGTTCGTTGCAGATCACGAGCCGCCCTTGGGCGTCGCACATGCACAGGCCCTGGGAGATGTTGTTGACGGCCGCATCAAGCCGGATGTTCTGCCGCTCGAGCTCGCGCCCGCGCTTTTGCATCACCTCGTTGCGGGCGATTTCCTCGGTGACGTCCTCATGGGTGATGACCCAACCGAGGTCGGGGTTGAACACATGGGCGGTTTCGATGATGCGCCCACCGCGCACCGCTTCCTGGCTCTTGTGCCGCACCCCGTGCCGGTTGCCGAGCAGTTCGCCCGAATAGGCGGCGTAAAAGGCCTCGGGGGTTTGCTCGGGGTGATTGCCAAGGCGGGTAGATAGCTCCACCACCTCCTTGAGCGTCATGCCGACGCGCAGGTGGTGGGGCTCAAACCCATAGAGCTCGCGATAATGCTGATTCCACAGCACCAGCCGGAATTGCGGGCTCCACACGCAGAACCCATAGGGCATGCTCTGGAGCGCCGCATCCAGCAGCAGCGCCCCGGACATCTCGCTCAAACTTCCAGCGTCCAACGCCCGCACGGCCGACCCCTTCCGCAGTGCTTTGCGCACAACGGACTAACGCTAGGGGTCGCCGCTTAAGGGCGGATTAACGCGAAAGGACTAGGCGCCCCCAGCCTTGCGATTGCGTGCCGCCCAGGTCTTGAGCCGCAAGCCGTTGAGGCGGATGAAGCCTTCGGCGTCCTTGTGATCGTAGGCCACGGCGCCTTCCTCGAAGGTCACAAGGTCCATGGAATAAAGCGAATTGGGCGAGGTGCGCGCGATCACATTGGCCGAGCCCTTGTAGAGCTTCACCGTCACTTCGCCCGACACATAGTCCTGGCTCTTGTCGATCATGGCCTGCAGCATTTCGCGCTCGGGCGAGAACCAGAAGCCATTGTAGATAAGCTCGGCATATTTGGGCATCAGCTCGTCCTTGAGGTGAGCTTCGCCGCGATCAAGCGTGATCGATTCAATGCCGCGATGCGCGACCAGCATGATGGTGCCGCCGGGGGTTTCATAAAGCCCGCGCGACTTCATGCCGACAAAGCGGTTCTCGACAAGGTCGAGACGGCCGATGCCATGCTTGCCACCGAGCTCATTGAGCTTGGTCAGCAGCGCGGCCGGCGACAGCGTTTCGCCATTGACCGAAACCGGATCGCCCTTTTCGTAGCCGATGGTGATGATCTCGGGCTCGTTGGGAGCCTGCTCGGGATCAACCGTGCGCTGCGGTACATAATCGGGATAGGGCACGCCGGGATCTTCGAGCACCATGCCTTCCGAGGAAGTATGGAGCAGATTGGCGTCCACCGAGAACGGGGCTTCGCCGCGCTTGTCCTTGGACACCGGGATCTGGTTCTTTTCGGCATAGTCGAGCAGCTGGGTGCGGCTGCGCAGATCCCATTCGCGCCAGGGCGCGATCACGACGATGGAGGGATCGAGCGCATTGGCGGTCAACTCGAACCGCACCTGGTCATTGCCCTTGCCGGTGGCGCCATGAGAAATGGCATCGGCCCCGGTTTCCTGGGCGATCTCGACGAGGCGCTTGGCAATCAGCGGGCGGGCAATGGAGGTGCCCAGCAGATACTGGCCTTCATAAACCGTGTTGGCGCGGAACATGGGGAACACGAAGTCGCGCACGAATTCCTCGCGCAGATCTTCGATGCGGATGTCCTTGATGCCGAACATCTCGGCCTTTTTGCGCGCGGGCTCCAGCTCTTCGCCCTGGCCAAGGTCGGCGGTGAAGGTCACCACTTCGCAGTTATAGGTTTCCTGCAGCCATTTGAGGATGATGGAGGTATCCAGGCCGCCCGAATAGGCGAGCACGACCTTCTTGATGTCTTTTGCCATAGCTTTGGTTCTTGCGCTTGGGGTTTGGCGCCAGCTGGCGCCACAAATCGGGCGCACCCTATTCAGCCCGGGCCGGGCATGCAATTGTCCGGGCCGAATTTCTTGAGCACCTCTATGCCCGCCTTTGTTCCCGATCTTTCCGTGCTGCTGGCCTTTGCGCTGGCCGCTTTCGTTCTGGCGATCACGCCAGGCCCCGATATGGCGCTGCAAATGTCGCGCGCCATCAACTATGGGCGGGCGCATGGCTTTGCCACGGCGGCTGGGGCAATGAGCGGCATCCTCGTGCATACCTGCCTCGCGGCGCTGGGCATTTCGGTGCTGATCGTCGCAGCGCCAGCCGCGTTTTTCGTGCTCAAGATCGCCGGCGCCCTTTACCTCTTGTGGCTGGCCTATGGCGCGGTGATGCATGGGGGCGGGCTGCGCCTGGCCGAACGGGCCGCCCGGACGCCAACGCTGCGCGAAAGCTATGCCACCGGGGCCGGGATCAATCTGCTCAATCCCAAAGTGGTGCTGTTCTTCGTGACCTTCCTGCCCCAGTTCGTCGACCGGCACGACCCGGCCGCGCCCGGCAAGCTGTTTTTCCTCGGGGGCGAATTCATCCTGGTTTCAATGCCCGTCGCCATCGCCATGGTGCTGGCGGCCGAGCGCATGGCCGGGCTGCTCGCCACCAACAAACTGGTGCAGCGCGCGCTCAACTGGAGTTTTGCCGCCGTCTTTACCGGTTTTGCCCTGACCATTCTCCTTGCCGAAGGGCGCCGTTAGGAACGGCTGGCGGCGTTTGCTCGTTAGCCCGGCACAACAAGAGGGCAAGGCATGGACGTACTGCGCATCATCCTGTCGGTGATCATTCCACCGGTAGGCGTCTTTCTTCAGGTGGGGATCGGGCTGCAGTTCTGGCTCAATATCCTGCTGACGCTGCTGGGCTATTTCCCCGGCCTGATCCACGCCGTGTGGGTGATCCTGCGCAAATAAAACTAGTCGCGCGGCTTGCGGCTGGCGCGCCGCTCCCGCGTCATGCGGGTGGGGGCATGAAAGGCCGGCGGCTTGGTTTGCACCCAGGCGATGAACTGCGCCAGTTCCGGGTCGGCGCGCAGCGCTTCCACATCATTGAGCTTGCTTGCAAGCTCGGCTTCGGAGAACCGCGCGTGAATGGCGCTGTGGCAGATCTGGTGCAGCTGCACCGTGCCCAGATGCGTGCCGCCCTTGAGGCGTGGCGTCAGATGATGGCGGCTGGACTTGGCTTCGGCGGGGATCGGGCGCTCGCAGAGCGGGCAGATCAAGGGCGCCCGAGCAGCGGCCAAGCGCTCGGTCGCCGCAATGGCCGCATCGATGCGCCGTTGCGAGGGTCTTGGCATCAGCCGATCTCGGCGAACCGCAGCAGATACCCGTCCGGATCCTGCACACAGAACTGGCGTTGCCGCACCACCCCGCTGCCCGCCTGATAGGTCTTGGTTTCAACGGGCATGAACAACGCGACGCCGGCCGCCGCAAGGTGCTCGAGCACGGGATCAAGGGCGCTGACGCGGATCTGTAAGTTGATGCCGCGCCCAAAGGGAGGCTCGAGCGACCCCGTCTGCCAGTCTCGACCCAAGCCGAGCTGGTCGAGCATGAGCAGCGCCCCTTCCCGCTCCAGCATGGCAAAGCCTTCGGCGGGCCGCTCGTAGCGGACGGCAAAACCCAGCAGATCGCAATAAAAGTTTAGGCTGCGCGACAGGTCGGCGACACCAAGCTCGGGGATCAATGCCGGATCGCCGCCCATCGCCGCTCCCTTAGCCGGCGAGTGCTTCGCGGTCCTTGCGGCTCAGGCGCTCGCTTTCGCTCTTGAGCTGGCCGCAGGCCGCAAAGATGTCGCGCCCTCGGGGCGTGCGCACGGGGCTGGCATAGCCGGCCTTGTTGACGATATCGGCGAAGCGCTCGATCCGCGAGGAAGGCGAGGTGCCATAGTTCGAACCCGGCCAGGGATTGAACGGGATGAGATTGATCTTGGCGGGAATGCCCGCCAGCAACCGCACCAGTTCGCGCGCTTCGGCATCGCTGTCATTGATGCCATCGAGCATCACATATTCGAAGGTGATGCGGCGGGCATTGGAAAGGCCCGGATAATTGCGGCAGGCCTCGAGCAGCTCTTCGATCGGCCACTTCTTGTTGATGGGCACGAGCACATCGCGCAAATCATTGTTGGTGGCGTGCAGGGAGATGGCCAGCATCACATCGATCTCGCGCCCGGTGGGCTCGATAAAGGGCACGACCCCGGATGTCGAGAGCGTAATGCGACGCTTGGAGAGGCTCATGCCGTCACCGGCCGAGGCGATCAGCAGGGCCTGCTTGACGTTCTCGTAATTATAAAGCGGCTCGCCCATGCCCATCATCACGATATTGGTGATGGCGCGGGTGCCATCGGCCGGCACGAGGCCGCCATCATCGGGGCGGCTGCCGCCGGGGAAATCGCCCAGCCGCTCGCGTGCCATCAGCACCTGGCCCAAGATTTCCCCGGCGGTCAGGTTGCGCACGAGCTTTTGCGTGCCGGTATGGCAGAACGAGCAGGTAAGCGTGCACCCGACCTGGGAGGACACGCAGAGCGTGCCCCGATCCTGCTCGGGGATGTAGACGGTTTCGACCTCAACGGGCGGGTACAGCGGATTGGCCGGATCGCGGAAGCGGAACAGCCATTTGCGGGTGCCATCGCTTGAGACCTGCTCGGAAACGATCTCGGGGCGATCGAGGATGAACTTGTCGGCAAGGAGCTGGCGCACCGGCTTGGCGACATTGGTCATGCGCTCGAAATCGGTGACCCCGTTCACATAAAGCCAATTCCACAACTGGCTGGCGCGCATGCGGCTTTCGCGCTCGGCAATGCCCGCCCCCACCAGCGCTTCGGCCAGCTGCGGCTTGCCCAACCCGATCAGCGAAGGCCGGCTGGCAACCGGCGAGCGCACGGCGGACGAATGGTCAAGGTTAAGCGCAATGCTCATGGGGGCAATGGTCCGGAAGGTGCGGGATTGGGTGGCCCATAGCATATGGGGCGGGCGGGCGCAAAGTCACGGGCCCGGGAGGCACCGCGAAGCTGCTATTCGCCAGGCGCGGGATGATCCTTGCCGCGCGCGGGTCGATCAAGCGTCGTTGCCCAATAAGCGACGGCAGCCAGGCCGGCAAAGAAAACGGCATAAAGGGATAGAAAGGCCATCTCGTTCATTCTTCGAGCCCTCCCAGGGTACGCCTTGCCAGCCAATGTAGGCCAGCACTGGCCAAGATACAACCAATCACCACGACAAAGGCCGACAGGCTCGGATTGGCAGATTGGGCCAGCGCCACAATGGGAGTGAACCCGCCAACACCCATGACGGCGATGGCTGCACCGTTGAGGTAAGTGGCGGTCAGCTTGCGCTGCTCATTGCGGACGAGCTTGCTCAATCCCTCAGCATTCGGCAGCGACGGCCTGGCTCGCGGCAGTGGAGCCGGCCAGCGAGAAGGTCTGGGCGACCTTGATGCCGGCGCTCGTCGTGCCCTCGACCACCAAGCTCGAGCCGGCGCGGATAGCGCTGGCCAGGGCATCGCTTTGCCCGGCATCATCAAGCCAGGCGGCATCGTTCTGGGTAAAGAGATTGAAGGTCTGCCCGTTCACGGTAACGGTCGCGGCGCTATCGGGCTGGAAGGTGAAGCCGGCCACGAGATTGAACTCGCTGCTGACATTCTCGCTGGGGCGGCTGGTAAGATAAAGATAGGCCTGGGTATAGCCATCGGGCGTGGGGGTCACGGTAGTGGGCTTGGTCATGGCAAAGCAAACCGGCCCTGCCCCATCGGTGGCCGCATAGCTCGACCAGTCACGAAAATCCCCGAGCAGGCGCACCGACTGGGCGGCAGCGCTCCCAACCGACAGCAAGCTGGCCAGCACGACAAGCGAAACAAAGCGCGAAACCATAAGGGGCCTCATCAAACACGTGAAGGACGAGGGCCGCGACACGGCACCTCGCCCGGATAGGAAGATTGCTCGAGCGGGGGACAGGCCCCGATCAGGCGCAGGCAGCGTCGATGGCGTTCATGGCCGCCGTGGCGCCTGAAAGCGAATAGGTGTCAACCGTATTGGTGCCGCGCTGGGAGGTGCCGCGCACCTGCAGCTGCGAGCCGGCCTTGAAGGCCTGCACGAACCCGCCTTCGTCGCCCGTGGAAGCGAGCCACGCGGCCGAGCCTTCGGTGACCATGGGATAGGACTTGCCATCAATGCTGGCGCTCGCCTTGGCGTCGCTGCTGTTGAAGGGATAGCCGATAATGGTCTGCACCTCGTTCTTGGTGCCCATGCCCTTACGGTGAATGATCATGAAGTGAATGGGGTCGCGATTAACACCGGCGGGCTCGCTCGATTGCGGGGCAGCCGAGATATAGCAGAGCACCCCCGAAGCATCGGTCGCCTGCCAGGCGGTCCAGGCATTGAAAGTGCCGAGCTCGGTTGCCTGTTGCGCCTGCGCGACAGGGGCCAGAGCCATGACCGCGCCGACCGCGAGCCCGAACACAAGGCTACCGGTTTTCAACGTCATCGCCAAATCTTCCTCATCTTTGAAGGTACGCATTGGTGGGATTTGCTGTTCGCAAGCTTACGCCCCACATGGTTACTAAGGTGTCAAGCGCCGCCACGCCCCAGCGCCAGCTCACCAAGTGAGCGGCAATCGTGACCTCAATTGGGCGCACGCCACCGCAATCGCCTGCTTTGCAGGGAAAGGGTCAAGCTCGCGTTAACACTGGCGTGAGGAGGGGTCAGACTTCGAGCGAATAGCCCTGCTCGACCACATAAGGCCCCCCGCCAACGGAATCGCGGCTGGAAAACAGCACGAACCGGCTGGGGGTGAACTCGAGCGCCTCGAACCGGCCGGCTTCGGCGATGAAGCGGGCCACATCCTCGGGCGCCGAGCCGCGCAAGCGGGCAAGGGTAATATGGGGCACGAATTTGCGCCCTTCGGCCGGAAGCCCCGCGCGTTGCAGCACCCGCTCCTGGGCAGCCTGGAGCCGCGTCAGCGC
>JAQSXP010000046.1 GCA_029256605.1 Devosia sp.
TCAGGGAGAACCACGATGACACTTGTTGCGACCTGCCACTGCGGCTCAACCCGGATCGAGATGCCGCAAGCCCCCACCGAAGCCCATGAGTGCAATTGCACCTTGTGCAATCGCGTGGGCGCCGTCTGGGCCAGCTTTGCCCCTGAAGAGGTTCGCATCACCGCGACTAACGATCAGGTCTACTCGGCCAGCGAAGGGGTGAACCTGCATCATTTCTGCGCCACATGCGGCAGCAACACGCACAGCGACTGCCCCGACTGGTCCTCGCTTTACAACCTTGACGGCACCCTCAAGCCCGGCATGGCCGATGGCATTCCCGCCAGCCGGATCATCACCGTTAATCTGCGTATGGTACCCGATTTTGACCGGAGCTCGCTGCCGATCACCCAGGTGGATGGCCGCAATAACTGGTAGTCAGTGCCCGCTGAACGACATCAGCGAATAAATCTCGACCTGCTCGTGGCGCAGCTTTTCGGCCCCGCCAAGGTCGGGCAGGTCGATGGCAAAGGCCGCATGGTCGCAGATGGCGCCCGTGCGCCGCAGCAGTCCCACCGCTGCCAAAGCCGTGCCACCAGTGGCGATCAGGTCGTCCACCAGCAACACCTTGTGCACGTCGGTCAGCACATCGGCATGGATCTCGATCGTGTCGACGCCATATTCGAGCACATAGTTCTGCCCGATGGTTTGTCCGGGCAGCTTGCCGCGCTTGCGAATCGGCACGAAGCCCACTCCGAGCTCGATTGCGACCCCTGCCCCGAAGATGAAGCCGCGTGCCTCGATCCCCGCCACATGGGTGATGCCCAGCTCCCGGTGCGCCGTGGCGATGCGCTCGATGCTTTCCCGAAACCCTTCGGGATGCTCGATCAGCGTCGTGATGTCCCGAAACAGTATCCCCTTCTTGGGATAGTCCGGAATGGTGCGAACCAGCGACTGCAGGTCAAGGGACATGGAATACTCGCAATAAGGGAAGGCTTAGCGGAGGCGACGGCGTACGATCATCCGTGCCACTACCCCGGCCTGATAGGCCGCGCCCCGCGTCACTGTCACCGCCGCATCGCGCGCCTTGGGGTTGTTGGCCACTGCTCGTACGCCGGCGCGCACCACGGGGTGACGGCTGGCGGCGACGGCGGCACTCACCACGGTGACGGCAATGCGGATCGCGGACATGACGGCTCCTCGGCGAAGATTCGAGACCCATAATGCGGTCTCGCGCGAGAATAACAAGGGGATAGGCCCGAACTGGGGCATGGCGTGAAAAAAGGGTCCCGTAGGACCCTTCAATTCAATGCAGTTCTGCGGCGGGCACTCAGTGCTCTACGCTCTTCCAGATGCGCTTCTTGGTGAACCAGAGCAGGCCCGCGAACGCGAACAGGTACAGCAGCACCACAAAGCCGGTCTGCTTGCGCGCGACGAGACCTGGCTCGGCCAGCCACATCATGAACGCGCTCACATCCTGCGAATACTGCTCGACGGTCTGCGGTACCGTTTCGCCGTTCTCGCCGGGCTCATAGGTGATCTGGTCATCCGAGAGCGGCGGGGACATGCCAATGGCGTGGCCGGGGAAGTACTCGTTGTAGTACTTGCCTTCGGGCAGTTCGAACCCTTCGGGCGGCTCGCGATAGCCGTTGAGCAGCGCATGGATGTAATCCGGACCACCTTCGGCATAGGCCGTGAAGTAGTTGAATATCCAGGTTGGGAACGGATCGCTGACGCCGCGCGCCTTGGCCAGCACCGAGAAATCGGGGGGCACCGAGCCGCCATTGGCTTCACGGGCTTCCTGGTCATTGGCGAAAGGCGAAGGCCAGCGGTCTGCCGGCACTGCCGGACGCACACCGCCTTCAGCGGCTGCATCGGCCACTTCATATTCGGCGGCCAGCGCCTTGACCTGCTCTTCCGAGAAGTGCGGGCCACCGGGCTCGGCCAGATTGCGGAAGGCAAGCAGATTGGCGCTGTGGCAGTTGGCACAAACTTCCCGGAACACCTGGAAGCCGCGCTGCAGCTGGTTCTGGTCATAGGTGCCGAAGATACCGGCAAAGCTCCAGTCCTGCCGCTCGATATGCGGCGTGGCATGGGTGTCGGCTTCCTGGGCGACAGCGGGAACTGCAACCAGTGCGGCCGTCAGCGCAGCGGCGGAGATGAGTGTCTTGATATTGAACATTGACCTGATCCCAACCGTCACGGCAGTGCCTTGCCCAAAACGCTTTCCGAGATGCTGGTCGGCAAAGGCCGTGGCTTCTCGAACATCGGCAGGAAGGGCAACACAACAAGGAAGTAGAAGAAGTAGTAGAACGTCGTGATCTTGGCGAGCACCACATAGATGCCTTCAGCCGGCGCCGCGCCCAGATAGGCCAGAGCCAGGAAGTTGATGATGAACAGCCAGTAGAACCACTTGAACAGCGGGCGGAAGGTGCCCGAGCGAACCGGCGACCGATCGAGCCACGGCACGAACAGTAGGATCACGATGGAGCCGGCAAAGAAGATCACACCACCCAGACGCGAGTCGATGAAAAGGATGTTGAAGTCGATGGCGCGCAGGATCGCGTAGAAGGGCAGGAAGTACCATTCGGGCACGATATGGGCCGGGGTGACCTGGCTGTTGGCCATGACATAGTTGTCGGGGTGGCCAAGGATATCGGGAATGAAGAACACGAACCAGGCGAAGGGGATGGCGAACACCACGATCGCGAAAAGGTCCTTCATCGTGTAATACGGATGGAAGGGCACGGTATCGCGGCTGGACTTCACGTCAACGCCGGTCGGGTTGTTGTTGCCCGGCACGTGCAGCGCCCAGATATGGAGCGCGACCAGCGCCGCCACCACGAATGGCAGCAGGTAGTGCAGCGAGAAGAAACGGTTGAGCGTCGGATTGTCGACCGCAAAACCACCACGCAGCAGCTCGAGGATCGGATTGCCGACCACCGGGATCGCCGCAAAGATATTGGTGATAACCGTGGCCGCCCAGAAGCTCATCTGACCCCATGGCAGCACATAGCCCATGAAGGCCGTCGCCATGACGAGGATGAAGATCAGCACGCCGATGATGTAGAGGATCTCGCGCGGCGCCTTGTAGGAACCGAAGTAGAGGTTACGGCCCATGTGGATGTAAAGGGCAGCAAAGAACATCGAAGCGCCCACGGCGTGGGTGGCCTGGATGATGCGGCCGCCATTGACGTCGCGGCGGATATGCTCAACCGAGTTGAACGCCATCGCAATATTGGGCGTGTAGTGCATCGCCAGGATGATGCCGGTGACGATCTGCACGACGAGCATGATCGCCAGGATCGCTCCGAAGGTCCAGAAATAGTTGAGGTTCTTGGGCGTCGGGAAGTCCATCAGGTGCTCTTTGGCAAACCTGACAACCGGCAAACGCTCGTCGAGCCACTTTTCTACGCCGGTACCCGGCTGGTAAGTTGAATGTTCTGACATCGGCGAAGCCCCCACTAACCGATCTGGACCAGCGTATCGCTGACGAAATTATATGGCGGCAGCACCAGGTTCTTGGGCGCTGGGCCTTTGCGAATACGTCCGGCCGTATCGTAGTGCGAACCATGGCATGGGCAGAACCAGCCATCGAAGTCGCCGGACTGACCCACTGGCACGCAACCGAGATGGGTGCAGTTCGCGATCATGATCAGCCACTGCTCGTGGCCTTCCTGGGTGCGCTGCTCATCGGTCTCGGGATCCTTGAGGTCTGCCAGCGGCACGGCGCGGGCTTCTTCGATCTCGGCCGGAGTGCGGTGACGCACAAACACCGGCAGCCCGCGCCACATAATCGTGACAGCCTGGCCTTCCTCGATGCCCGTAAGATTGAATTCGATGCTGGCCAGCGCCAGCGTAGACGCATCCGGGTTGAGCTGATTGATCAGCGGCCAGGCCACTGCGGCGGCGCCTACAGCCCCTACGGCCCCGGTTGCCACAAACAGGAAATCCCGTCGCGTGGATGAATGTTCAGCTTGCGTAGCCAAGGTCACGATCCCCGTACAATACACTTCGACGCGGCCGGCAAGCGCAGCCAGCTCCCACCTACGTAGAATCGGCCGCCGTCCGCCCTCAAGCGGCCCGTCAGGTGCGCTCTTTTTGCACTGTGACCAACACTTGTCCAGAGTGCGTGGGAATGAAGGCGGCTGGCTGCGACACTATACCCGGCGCCTTTGCCCAGCTATTGCACTAAGCCTGCACCCATCCCTGTCACGTCCAAGCTCATGCCGGTCGATCTCGCCCTTTATCAGCCCGACATCGCCAACAATACTGGCACCCTGATCCGGCTTTGCGCCTGCATCGGCACGACCATCCACATCATCCACCCCACGGGGTTCCCGTTTTCGCCCAAGAACCTCGCGCGGGCCGGGCTCGATTACGTGGATCGCGCGAGCGTCGTGGAGCACACGGGATTTGCCCAGTTCGATGCCTGGCGCCGCTCCGCCGGGCGCCGCCTCGTCCTGCTGTCGACCAAGGCAACCTCCTCGGCTTACGACGCTTCCTATGAGGCCAACGACATTCTGCTGATGGGACGCGAAAGCGCGGGAGTTCCCGATACGGTCGCGCAGATTGCGGACCTCAAGGTGCGCATCCCCATGCAACCCGGTTTGCGCTCGATCAATGTCGCCGTCGCGGCAGCGCTTATTGTTGGGGAAGCAAAACGACAAACTGGCGGGTGGACGGACCTGCAATGACGGTACATATCCCAAGCATGAACATCCCCGACGATATCGAAGCCAAGAAAATCCGCGCTACCACCTGGTTCCGCCAGCTGCGCGACCGCATCTGTGCCGAGTTCGAGGCCATCGAGCACGAACATCAGGGGAGCCACGCTCACCTGCCCCCCGGCCAGTTCGAGCGTTCCCCCTGGGATCGCCCCGCCGGCGGCGGCGGCGAGATGTCGATGCTCCATGGACGGGTCTTTGAGAAGGCTGGCGTGCATATCTCGACCGTACACGGCAATTTCTCGGGCGATTTCGCCAAGCAGATCGCCGGCACCGAGGAAGGCGCGAGCTTTTGGAGCTCGGGCATTTCCCTCATCGTGCATCCCTGGAGCCCGCATGTGCCGGCCGTGCACATGAACACGCGCATGATCGTCACCGGCAAGCAGTGGTTCGGCGGCGGCGCCGACCTTACCCCCGTGCTCGACCGCCGGCGCACCCAGACCGATCCCGACACTGTGGATTTCCACGCCGCCATGCGCGCCGCCTGCGAGAACCGCCCGGGTGTCGACTACGAGCGCTTCAAGCAATGGTGCGACGAGTACTTCTTCCTGCCCCATCGCAATGAGCATCGCGGCGTCGGCGGCATCTTCTATGACCACCACAATACCGGTGACTGGGAAGCCGACTTCGCCTTCACCCAGGCTGTGGGCGAAGCTTTCCTCGACATCTACCCCCGTCTGGTGCGCCGCAATTTCGAACAGGCCTGGACCGAAGCCGACCGCCATGAGCAGCTGGTGCGCCGCGGCCGCTATGTCGAGTTCAACCTGCTTTACGATCGCGGCACGACCTTCGGCCTCAAGACCGGCGGCAATGTGAATTCGATTCTGTCGTCCATGCCGCCCGAAGTGCGCTTCCCCTGACCCATCTGGACTGCTGCAGGCGCCCGGCTCCGCTCATACTTGGGCGGCTGCCAGCAGCGCCTGCCGGTCCAGCGCAAAATCGCTGGCCAGCCACAACGCTTCCAGTCGCCCCAGCTCCTGGCCCAATGCCGGGCCTGGCTTCATGCCCAGCTTAAGCAGATCGGCGCCACCAATGGGCAAGGGCGGCACGACGATTTCCCCGACCCGCCGCTGCATCTCGGCGGTTGCTTCGGCAACCCAGCCACCCAATGCCGCCGCGACCAGGACCCCTTCCCTGCACCCTGCTCCAAAGCGATAAAGCGCTTCACTCAAATGGCCTTGCAACAGCAGCCTTGCCGCCGCGCGCACCTCCACGGCTTCGCGGACGGTTTCATTGGCCAATCGCCAGCTGTGCTGCAGCTGCTCCGGATTGCCCTCCCCCAGCAGCAGCGCCAGCCGCCCGCTCACCGCCACCCCACCCAGTTCTTCATACCGCTCCAGCGCTGCCAGGGTTGGCACCTCAAGCTTGAGCAGCCCGATACCAGCCATCACCCGCAAGGTCGCCGCGATCTGCGGCAAGGCCAGCATCCGCAGCATTTCCCCGCCCACCCGCTCGGCGGAAAGATGATCGAGCGCCCCAACCGCCGCCGCACAAGCCGCCAGCGCCGCGGCATCTAGGCTCTGCCCGGCAAACCGCGCCGAAAAGCGGAAGAACCGATAAACCCGCAAGCCGTCTTCAGCGATTCGCTGTGCCGGATCGCCAATGAACCGCACCCGGTCATTGAGCGCATCGTCCAACCCGCCCAAGGGATCGAACAGCGTGCCGTCGGCACAGGCATAAAGCGCATTAAGGGTGAAATCGCGCCGGGCCGCATCCTCGGCCCAGTCAGTCCCGAACGCCACGACGGCATGGCGGCCATCAGTTTCCACATCGCGCCGCAAGGTCGTGACCTCGACCAGCGTTTCCCCCAGCCGCAACGTCACCGTGCCATGCGCAATGCCCGTCGGGTAAGCCGCAATCCCAGCGGCTTGCGCCCGCGCCATCACCGCCTCCGGCAGCAACTGCGTGGCCATGTCGATATCAACATCGCTGCGCCCGAGGATAGTGTCGCGTACGACGCCGCCGACAGCGCGCGTCCGTCCCTCCGCGCCATCGAGTACCGCGAAGATCGCCTGGGTTTCGCCGCGCTGCCGCCATTCGGCATCGCGCAATCGCTGCTGCGCTTCGGCAGCCTCCGTCATGGCCCTGCCCCCATAACCACGTCGCGAAACAGCCGCGTCAGATTGGCGGTAATGCCCCAGATCCGGTGTCCGTCATGGTCGATCTGCCAGGTGCGGTGCACTGTTCCGCCCCGCTCCACCTTGACCTCGCCATAGCTTTGCGGATCGAGCACGCGGCTCAGCGGCACTTCGAAGACCGAATGCACCTCCCCGGGGTTGGGCACAAAGGGGCCGCTCGGCTCCACTGCGGCAACCACCGGGGTGATAAGATAATTGGTGCCGGTGAAATAGGTCGGCATGAAGCCCAGCACCCGCGCATCGCTGCGCACCATGCCCACTTCCTCGAAAGCCTCGCGCAGCGCCGCTGCCGCCACATCGGCGTCTTGCGGATCAACCTTGCCGCCGGGAAACGCCACCTGCCCCGAATGCGAGCGCAGGTCGGGCGAGCGCTCGGTATACAGCACCGTGTGCCCTTCGGGCCGCCGGATCAGCCCGATCAACACCGCCGCAGGCACGGGCGGCCGATTGAACGGCCGCGCCGGCGCCCAATCGGGCACCAGCAGGTGCCGCTCAGGCAATTCGGGGGGTTGCGCCAGCAGCCGTGCTGCCAGCGCATCAAGGTCTAGTTCTGCAATCAAGCGTCACCGGCGCGAACAATCATCGCCCCTATCTATGACACAGTGCCCGTCCCTGCACGCCCCTTCTGCAAGCAGCTTGCGGGTTGCACTTAGGCCCTGAAGGCGCCGATCACGCCGCTCAGCGACTTTGCCAGCGTCGGATCTTCGGCCAGCAGCAGCACGCGGTTGGGGTCGACCGGCCCGGGGAACTGGATGGCACCCGGCACGGTGGGCACCCAGCCCAACGGGCAATAATAATCCTGGTCACCCACCAGCAGCACGAATTTGCCCTCGTTGCGGGCCAGCGCGCGCTTGCTGACTTCCAGCGCCAGCAGCTTGCCGGCGCCGCGCTTGCGGAAATTGGGGTGCGTGGCGAGCGGGCCCAGCAGATAGCCATTGCTGCCGCCGACGCTGATTGGGGTCATCCAGACCGAACCGCATGGCACGCCATCCACTTCGGCAACAAGGCTCAGGCTCTTGTCGATCGGAAAACGCTCGCGGATGCGAAAGGCCGTCCGCGCAAACCGGCCCGGGCCAAAGGAAATGGCTTGCAGCTCATCGATGAACGCGTCATCGGCAGGAGTTGCTGGGCGAACGGAAAGCACACCGGCATGAGGAGCAGCCGAAGCGGCTGTGGACGCGGCAATGGTCATGGCAATATCCAAAATGGAAGCAGCAGGCAGAAACCCGGCGCCACAAAAAGCGCGCCGCTCAAAAACCCCGTCAGGGTCGTCGTGTTGCCAGCAAAACCTTTACCATCCTGGGCGCCTCCACGCCTGAAAATCGCATTAGCACCACCATCGACCTGCGTAAACAAAAACGTCGCA
>JAQSXP010000047.1 GCA_029256605.1 Devosia sp.
ATGCCGGCGCCGATCAGCACGGCCATCGCGGCCACCACAAAGCTGGTCAGCGTCCCCGCCATCACCAGGGAAACCATGTCGCGGCCGAGCTGATCGGTGCCCAGCCAATGCTGGGGCGAAGGTCCAAGAAAGCGGCGGCCGATGTCAATTTCGGCGATGGGGTAGGGCGTCCACCAGATCGAGATGAGCGCGGCAATGGCAAAGAGGAGCGTGCCAGCGGCCCCGATGCGGAAGCTGCGATTGGCAAGGACGCGCGCGATCATGCGGCGACACCCCGTTCACGCAGGCGCGGATCGACGAGACCATAGGCCAGATCAACGAGGAACATGCTGAGGCTGACCGTCACCAGCAGCACCATGACGGCGCCACGCACAAGGATGAGGTCACGCTCGGAAATGGCGGTTAAGATCAGGCGGCCCAGCCCCGGCAGGTAGAAGACGTTCTCGACGATGATGGCGCCGGCAATCAGGAAGGCAAATTGCAGCCCCAGAATGGTCAAGACCGGCACAAGGGCGTTGCGCACCCCGTGGCGCCACACCGCTTCCCCCATCGTCATGCCCTTGGCGCGGGCGGTGCGGATGAAATCCTGCTCCTGGATATCGACCAGGGCCGTGCGCATCACCCGGGCCAGTATGGCGGCCTGCGGCAGCGCCAGCGCCAGGCTCGGCAGCACCAGAGAGCGCAGCGCGCCCAGGGGATTTTCACTCCAGGGCGTAAAGCCACCCGGCGGCAGCCATCTCAAGGTCACTGCGAAAATAAGGGTCAGCAACATGCCGAACCAGAAATTGGGAATGGCGACGCCCAGCTGCGCCAGCACCATGAGGGCCGAGTCGAGTGCCTTTCCCCGGTGCCGGGCGGCAAGAATGCCGAGCGGTAGTCCGATGGCGACCGAGATGACCATCGCCGCAATGGTCAGCGGCAGGGTGACGGCAAGGCGCCCCGCAATCAGCGAGGCAACGGGCGCCTGCTGCGTATAGGAAACGCCCAGATTGCCGTGCAGCATCCCCCAGAGCCACTGCCCGAAGCGCTCCAGCGGGGGCGCCTCGAGGCCCAGCTGCAGGCGCAGATTGGCGACCGCCTCGGGGCTGGCGGTGATGCCGAGAAGGAAGCGCGCGGGATCGCCCGGAAGCAGGTCGAGCAGGAAAAAGATCGCTGCCGCCGCCAGCAGCAGCGTCAGCGCAAATCCGGCAAGGCGGCGCACCAGAAAAGCGATCATGCCGCGGCCGCCCCGGACGCCTTAGTCCACCCAGTGGATATCCCGGAGCACCACGCCCTCGATCGGGGAGTTCGGCCACATGCCTTCGAGCTTGGCGTTCCACACCCCGGTCTTGGCCAGCTCGAACAGATAGCCATTGACCGCGTCGTTGGCGAGAATGGTTTGTGCCTCGATGGCGAGGACCTTGCGTTCCGCCTCGTCGGTCGTGGCATTGAGCTTCTCGATCAGGGCCTGGAACTGGGGATTGTCGTAGCCGAAATAGTAGTTCGGATCGGCATAGATGCCAATGTCGAAGGGCTCCACATGGGCGATGATCGACAGATCGAAGTCCTTGTTGGTCAGCACATCTTCGAGCCACTGCGCCCATTCGAGGTTGATGAGTTCGAGCTTGATGCCGACCTCGGCGAACTGGCTGGCAAGGATTTGACCGCTGACGCGGGCATAGTTCACCGGCGGCAGCTTGAGGGTGGCGCTGAACCCGTCGGGGTAACCGGCTTCGGCGAGCAGGGCGCGCGCTTTTTCCGGATCATAAGGATAGGTCTGGGTCAGGTCGACATAGTACGGATTGTGCGGCGCGAAATGGCTGCCGATGGCGACGCCATAGCCATAAGTCGCCCCCTCGATGATCGCCTCGCGGTTGATGGCATGCGCCATGGCCTGGCGCACCTTGAGCTCGTTAAAGGGCGCCTTGGCATTGTTGGTCGATAGGATGGCCTCGCCTTCGGTCGTGCCCACCAGCACCTTGAACTGCGGATTGCCCTCAAAGATCGGCAGGGCTTCGGCGGCGAAATTGTTGGTGCCGTCGACGTCGCCCGCCAGCAGGGCATTGGTCATGGTGGCGGTGTCGCTGATAAAGACAAAGCTGGCCTCGGTCAGCGCCGGCAGCTCGCCCCAATAAGGATCGTAGCGCTCGAGCACGACGCGGCTACCCTTGTCCCATTGCACAAAGCTATAGGGGCCGGTGCCGATGGGCGCAGTGGCATTGTTCTGGGCGCTTTCGGGCGCAACGATGATCGCGTCCCCACGCCCGAGATTGAACAGAAACATCCCGTCGGGGCGGCTGAGGGTGAAGGTGACGGTTCGCGGATCCTCTACGACGACGCTCTCGATGGGCGAGAACAGCGCCTTTTGCGCATTGATGCTGTCGGGAGCCAGCAGCCGGTCGAAAGTGTATTTGACGTCGTCGGCATCAAAGGCGGTGCCGTCATGGAAGGTGACATCGGGCTGGAGGGTAAAGCTATAGGTCAGCCCGTCATCGCTGATGGTCCAGCTGCTGGCAAGGGAGGGCTGCACCGTGCCAGTCTGGTCGACCTGGATCAGGCCCTCAAAGATATTCTGGTAGCCGACAATGTCGATGGCTTCGGCGGCGCCGGCGGTCGGATCGAGAGTGGGGGGCTCGAGGGCGATGCCGATGCGGACCTCGGTCGAGGCAGCAAGCGCCAGGCTCGACCAGCTCAGGCCGAGTAGCGCCGCGATGCCTACAATCTTCAGACCCTTGCCCATGCTCGTGCTCCCCGTTGCGGCTCGGCCGCCTTGCGTTAAGTTTCTATAAGCCAGTGAGCCCGGCATGGCACCTAGGCAAAGGGCGAAGATTTGCTGGTGTGAGCCCAATGCATGGCGTTGCGGGGCCGGCTTACTTCTCGCCAGCCTCGGCGACGGGCTGATCCACGAGATCGGGCGGAATGCGCAGCGTGAACAGCAAGCCGTGCTCTCCCGCCGGATCGACCGCCAGCGAGAAGGCATTGACCGACAGCAGCGAGCGGGTGAGGGCCAGCCCGACGCTCGAGCGGACCGGGGCCACCGCCTTGCCGTCGCGGCCCACGCCATCGCGAAACACGACGAAGCGCTCGGCCATGTCGACCGATGTATTGGAGCTGTCGCGCACATGGATGGCAATGCTGCCATCATCCTCCCGATTGGAGGAGATGATAACGGCGCCGCCCGCGGGGGTCTGGTCGATCGCGCTGGCGAGTAGGTTCAGCACCGCCTGCGCGAGCGAGGCGCGATCAGCAGTGATCTTGGGCAGGGTTTCGGAGATGGCGTTGCGCACGATCACGCGGGAAATCCCGGCCTGGTGGCGGATCCGCAGAACGCAGCTTTCGAGCAGGGCGGTCAGATCGATGCTGGCGCGCTGGGGCAGATAGCGGCCATCGCGCAGGCGGGTATAGTCATCCAGCTCATCAACAAGGGCGGCGATCTCGTTGCCCGCCGTGACGATATCCTGCGCATAGGTCTCGTGGCGCTCGGTGCCGAGCCGACCGAAGGCCTCCGAACGGAGCAGGTCGGAAAAGCCGATAATGGTGTTGAGCGGGCGGCGGATGCCGCGGCTGATTCGCGCCAGCAGCGCCGGATCGATGTCGCTGGGCGCAGAAAGGCGCAGCGGGCTCGAATCGCGCTCATGCACGAAGCCAAAATAGCCGGTCACAACGCCGGCTTGGCCTTGGGCAAAGAGCATCAGCTCGGCGCCAGCGGCGGCGGCATGCAACGACAGGGCGGGTCGCGCCGATTCGGCAAACCGCGCCGGGCGCTCAAGGAAGCTGCGTAGGGCCGGGGTGTCGGCGCGAGCGACAAAACTCGTCAGCGGCCGGCCTTCAAGCGCCGTGCCGTCCTGCCCGAGCAGAGTCGCCGCACGGGGTGACACGGCGCTCAGTACGCCCGCGCGGTTGGTTTCAAAGAAGCCGTCGCCGCGAATGCCGGCAAAGGTTTCGGCAAAGGCCCGCACAGCCGCCTCATGGCCGGTGCGCACTTCGGTGGCGCTGGCCGAAAGCATGAGGGCTGGGCGGCCCTGCCAGGAAATGGATTGGAGGCGCGCGGTGACGGGCACCAGGGTACCATCGCGCTGCACCAGATGATTGACCGGCCCCGCTTCGTGACCCTCGGGTCCGGAGGCAGGAAATACCGAAGCCAGCCCCGCCGCGCGCAGGTTCTCGACAGAGTCGTAGCCCACCATTTCGGTGATGGCGCGGTTGGCGAACAGCACCTGCTGGTCGCGGAACACCAGGATGCCGAGCGGCAGCCGGTTGAGCACCAGGGTTTCGCCACCCAGATTGATCAGCGAGCCGGAACTGGCTGGCGGCTGGGCCACAGCGCGTTGCGCTGATTTACCCGTGGTTTCGCCAACGCGCCCGTTGAGAATGCGCGAGAGCTCGTCAAAATTATAGCGCGAAACCCGCTCGACCGCCTCGGGATCGGAGGCGCCGGGGGCGAGGATTTCGGGGCCGTCATCGGGTTCGTCCTCCGCTTCGGGCTCGACAGGCGCCTCGTTCGCAGCGGCAACTTCGTCTTCGCCTTCGTCCTCGTCCTCTTCCGGGGCAGAAGAGGGCTCCTCGACCGCGGCCTGCTCCTCAGCCGGTTCAGACGCTTCCACGGACGCCGCAAGGGGCTGTCCGGGCGACTCGGTCGATGACTCGGTGTCGAATTCGACCTCAACCACGACTTCGGCAGGCAAGTTGGCGTCCGGTAATTGTTCGGACACGACACCGGATTGATCGGCAGCAGCAAAGCCGCTCCCGGTAACGAGCCAAAGCTGCGGCGCCGCATCGCTGGGCACCGGCTCGGCGCGCAGGGGATCATCCGACTCAGTCAGCGGGGAAAACAGATCGGCGTCGGCACTGAGCCGATCCACCAATGCTGACAGGCGGTTGCTGACGCCTGGTGACTCGTCCTGTGAAGTTTCGGTGGCCTCGAATGGCTCCGCCTCGTCGTCATGCTCTTCCGTCGTGACCGGCTTATCCGAAGCGAATGGGCTTTCCGTTACGTCGCTCGAAGCTTCCGCCTCGTAGCCGCCAGGCGCAGCCACATCGGATTCGGCGGCGCGCCAGTTCTCAAGTTCACGGCCATAGGCGGCGTCATTGGCCCCAATTGCTGCGGCTATTGGGTCGACCTCAGCCGGCGGGGGCGCTGTTTCGCCCGTGTCTTCGTCATCACCCTCTAGGTCGGCGGGGCGGAAGGGTGCTGTTTCCAGCACGACGCCTGGCGGTGGCACCGGCAACCATGGCCTCGCGGGCAGGAGGGGCCCCGGCGATTCGATCTGCGACTGCTCGGGCTGCGGCGTTTCGCTATCGGCAAAGGCGGTGTCGAAAGCTTCAGGCGAGAATTCTCCCGAATCGGAATTTGGGGCCGGTTCAGCCTCATCCTCAATCTGGGGAGCTTGTGCGCTGGGCTCGGCCGCCGCAGGCATGATTTCGCTGGCGGTCGATTCGCCGGCCCGTGCCGCAAGCACCAAAGCACCGCCCGCGAGCAGCAGATCGGCGTCAACCGGATCGACGCCCACGATCAGCAGCATCGGTGCGCCCGAACCATCAAGGAGCGGGGTGGTGGCGCAGGTAGCCGAGATCGGTTTTTCCCCAGCCAAAAACTGGATCCGCGCAAGACTGCTGCGACCTGTCGAGCCGAGTCGGATATTACGGGCAATCTGTCCCTTGATTGGCACCGGCGTCGGAGCGCGTTTCAGGCCACTCTTTTTGAGTTTCGCGCCAAACAGCGTGGCCGCGGGATTGCGCCAGATCAGGCGCTGTCCGTCAGCCGACCAAAGCCAGGCGGGGCGGGGATCCTGAGCGTGCTGCAGCACGCGGGCACCAGCTGGCGATGTGATCCAGTCGTCATCCATCGATAACCGTTACCCACTGCGTCTGTGCCAAATCGGTACAGTTCATTCTTGTTCGTTAAGTGTTCTTCAATATAGGGCGGTTTGCGGGCGGTCCAGACCTGCGCGGAGGATACCCCCCATCAAACTTTGACATGGTTAAGAGACGGGTTCAGACGAGGAAGCTGCAAAACAGCGCTTGTCATCTACGGCAACTCGCCCTATGTAAAACCCGCTTTCGGGACTCGCCTAGCGATGTGCCCGGTCAGGCCCATTGCCGCCTTAGCTCAGTTGGTTAGAGCGCTAGATTGTGGATCTAGAGGTCCTCGGTTCGATCCCGAGAGGTGGTACCATTCCTTCCCTTTTGCTGTCGCTCGATGTGCGGCAACTGATCTGAGTCGCCGAGCCAAGCCGGCTTGTGTCAGGGTATGGCCTTGTGGCGGGCATGCTGCGGCTGTTGGCCGCCCCACCCATTTCGCAAAGCTTCGCCTTGTGCGGCAAGCCGGTGGTAATCGCCCGGTTCGCGCATCTGATTCTTAACCATCGGCGTCTTGCGATATATCATTGCGCCACTTCGGGGACGGGCATAGCATCCCCTCGAGCACGCATGGCCCCGGGCCTCGAGCCCCCGGCATGCGCGTCCCTCTGCCTAGTCCAACATGTGCGCGATGTGGCCAAATGGGTATGCGGAACAAAACCTTCATCTCTGATCTGTTGCAGCAACACGATATCCAGGTCGGAGGGCAGCGGCCCTTTGACGTGACGGTTTATGAAGAAAAGCTTTTTGACCGGGTGATGCTCCAGGGCACGCTCGGTCTGGGGGAGGCTTATATGGACGGCTGGTGGGATGTTCCCGCGCTCGACCAGTTCATCTATCGGCTACTGGTCAACAACGTCAAAGCCAGCCTGCCCATTGATCTTTCCCTGATGTGGAGCATGCTCAAGAGCCGCGTGCTCAACCTGCAGCGCCTCCGTGTGCAGGAAGTGGGGGAGCGGCACTACGACATCGGCAATGACCTTTACGCGGCCATGCTCGATCCGCGCATGATCTATTCCTGCGGCTACTGGAAGAATGCAACGAACCT
The DNA here is from genome assembly GCA_029256605.1 of Devosia sp. Taxonomy (GTDB): domain Bacteria; phylum Pseudomonadota; class Alphaproteobacteria; order Rhizobiales; family Devosiaceae; genus Devosia. The sequence continues at coordinate 6,887 of JAQSXP010000047.1, forward strand.
GGCGGAAGCACAGGAAGCCAAGCTCGACCTTATCTGCCGCAAAGCAGGCCTCGAGCCCGGCATGCGCATCCTCGATATCGGCTCGGGTTGGGGCGGGTTCCTCAACTTCGCGGCCGAGCGCTATGGCGTCGAGGGTCTGGGGGTGACCATTTCCAAGGAACAGGCGAGCTGGGCCAACGCCCACGCCGATGGCCTGCCGGTCGAAACCCGGCTGATGGACTATATGGCGCTCGAGGGAAAGTTCGACCGCATCATCTCCGTCGGCATGTTCGAGCATGTGGGCTACAAGAATTATCGCGCTTATCTGCAAAAAGCGCGCGACCTGCTCGTCGATGACGGCCTCTTTGTGCTGCATACGATCGGGGGCAATCTCACCCAGTCACATGGCGATCCATGGAGCGAGAAATACATCTTCCCCAATGGCATGCTGCCGTCGCAAAAACAGATCAGTGAAGCCAGCGAAGGCCTCTTCGTGATGGAAGACTGGCACAATTTCGGTGCCGACTACGACAAGACGCTCCTGGCCTGGTACGACAATTTCGAGGCCGCCTGGCCCAGCCTCAAAGACAAGTATGGCGAGCGCTTCTACCGGATGTGGCGCTATTATTTGCTGAGTTTTGCCGCCACATTTCGGGCGCGCTACACCCAGCTCTGGCAGGTGGTGTATTCACCCCACGGGGTGGCGGGAGGCTATACCAGTGTCAGGTAGGGCCGCTCCGGCCTTTACTGGCTGGGCAGATTGTCGAGGTCGTTGACCTTGGCGAGCAGCTGCCGGATCGCCTCGATCTGCACCGTCAGGTTCTTGATGCGCGTATTTGCGCGCTCAGCATTGCGCTCGAGCTCGGAGATGGACTGTTCGTCGGCTGCGGAGCGCTCGCCAAACTCGCCCAGCTGCGACAGGGACGTGGCCGCCACGGCATAGTCGCGCTCACGGCGCCGGGTCAGCCCGTCCCGTTCACTGGTGGCGGACTGCAGCTCGGCCTGAACAACCCGCCTGATCCGCTCGATGCGCGCACGATCCTGCTCCCGGTCGCGCTCGGGCGAGCGGGTCTGGAACATGCGAAAGGGAACTTTCATGGGAGCGGACCGCCAAAACAAACCAGAAGCCATCTGAGCCTAGCTGCGCCCGTAGCCGGTTAGCAAGGCGCAATGGTTCAACGTGGCTCCGCTGGCGGAGCGGCCCCCTGGCTGGGCACCATGCTGCGCGGCAGGCTCAACAGCAGCTGAGCGTTGAAGCCCGCCGACCAGGCCAACTGCATGATCGCACCGGCCAGTGCCGCCGTGACACCGTGGAAGAGCCCGTG
>JAQSXP010000421.1 GCA_029256605.1 Devosia sp.
CCGGTCCACATGATGTGCCGCAGCCCGTTGATGGTCGGGTACTGGGGGTGCTGGAACGTGTATTTCTCGTTGATGAGTCGGCGCGCCACCGGCGAGAGCTGCTGGATATCGAAGGCGCTGAATTGCGCCATATCGGTGAAGCCCGGCTGCGGCTCGAAAATGGCGTAGAAATTGCCGCCATAGGCCACGTCGAAGGTAAGCTCGCCAAGCCCGGGCAAATCGATGCTCAAACCGGTCGCGTAGAGGAACGAGGGCACATTGGTGATCTTGACCTCGGTGACATGGCCGGCATTGTCCAACTCATAGGCCGCTTCGATCACCCCGGCGGGAACTTCCAGGCGCAGCTTGTTGGGCGTTTTGGGCGTGACCAGTCCTTCCTCGATCATCACCGTGACCGTGCCGATGGTGCCGTGCCCGCACATGGGCAGGCAGCCCGAAGTTTCAATGAAAAGGATCGAGGCATCCACGTCATCGCGGAGGGCCGGGTAAAGGATAGAGCCGCTCATCACATCATGGCCGCGCGGCTCGAACATCAGGCCAGTGCGGATCCAGTCATATTCGGCAAGGAAATGTTCGCGCCGGGCATTCATGGTGTCGCCCTTGAGGTCCGGTCCGCCGCCGGCAACCACGCGCACCGGATTGCCGCAGGTGTGGGCGTCGATGCAGAAGAAGGATCTCTTGGCCATGCTGGAAAGCTCTACTGAAAGCGGGAAATGCTGAAGGGCGCGAGCGCCGGGTTGGTCGTATCCTGCGCCACGAGCGCCGCGACATGGCGGGCGGTCGTGGCGCTCAAGGTGAGGCCGAGATGGCCGTGCCCGAAGGCAAAGATAATGCGGTTGTCGCCGGGGTGACGGCTGATGACCGGCAGGGAGTCGGGCGTCGAGGGCCGCCGGCCCATCCATTCCTTGCCTCCCTCAGGCAGGGCCGGAATATAGCGCCGCATCTTGGTGCGCATGGCTTGGGCCCGCTTGAAATTGGGGGCGGTGGTGGGCTTGGCCAGCTCGACGGCGCCGCCGACCCGCAGCCCGTCAACAAGCGGCGTGGCCACAAAGCCATGATCGGCAAAGCCCACCGGCATGGGCAGGTTCCAATCGAGATAGGTGAAGGTGGTGTTGTAGCCCCGCTCGGTTTCAAGCAGCACTTTGAGGCCAAGCCCGCGCACGAAATCGCGGGACCAAACGCCGGCGGCAACCACCGCCTTGGCAAAGAGCTGTTCTTCGCCTGCTTGAGTAAAGACCCGAATGCCGGCGCTGGTTTGCTCCAGGCGGGCAACCTTGCCCGGCACGATGCGGCCGCGGGCGCCAACGAAGCGCTGGTAGTGGCGCAGCACGGTCAGCGGATTGGAGGCCGCCCAATAGCCCGGCTGGTAGATCGCGCCGGCGAACTCGCCCTCGACCTGCGGCACGAGTTGGCGGGCGCGTTCGGGGGTGACCTTTTCGAAGGCAAAGCCCAGCGCGGCCTCAACGATCTGGCTTTCCGTCACAGCCGCCGCCAGACTGGGCTCACTGTCATGGAGCGCCAGATAGCCCGTTTGGCGCAGATGGCCGCTGAGGCCCGCCTTGCGGGCGAGTTCCTCATGGTCGGCCAATCCGGACTGCATGAGAAAGGTCAGGGCCTCGCGGGCCTTGCGGCCATGGGCGGGCGTGGCGGATGCGAGGAAGGCCAGCAGCCAGGGCGTGAGCGCGGGCAGGTCGCTCCAGCGGACGGTCAGGGGACCGAGGGGGTCGAGAAAGACGGTGACATCGTGGCCTTCGTCGATGAGCCAGGTGGCAATGGCCGAGCCGATGATCCCGCCGCCGATGATCGCGATGTCAGCCATGCCTGGTTTTCCGTTTTCTTGCTTGCTGCTCGAGGCGGGCAGTCGCTGCCCGCTGGCTGTTCGTCGTGCTTAACCTACAAAGCCCTGTCCGTCACAGTGCTAATCGCGGGCCAGGTCAGGTGCTGATCTTGGGCCAGGTGTCGGAGAGTTTGTAGCCCAACGGCCAGGGATCGTCGGGGTCGAGCATTTCCTGGCGCGTGCCGGTGATCCAGGCGCGGCCGGTGATCGAGGGGATGATCGCGGGCCGCCCACCAAGCGAGGTTACCTCTTCGAGCCGGCAGTGGAACTCCGAGCCGATGATCGAGCGGCCGATAAAGCTTTCGCCCAGGGCGAGCTGTCCCCTGGCATGCAGTACGGCCATGCGGGCCGAGCAGCCGGTGCCGGTAGGGGAGCGGTCGATCTTGCCGGGCTGAATGACCACGGCATTGGCGCCGGTCTTGATCCCCTGTTCTTCGAGCACCGGCGCTGCGAACTGGCAAAAGGAGATGTGGTTCCAGTCGGGATTGGTTGGATGGGTAAAGCCCAGCTGTTCATTGGCCGCCCGGGTAATCCGCACGCCTGCTTCGGCAATGTCGCGCGCTTCGTCGGGGGCAATGGCAAAGCCGGCGGCCGCTGCATCCACGATGACAAAGCTGTCCCCGCCATAGGCAATGTCGACGTGCAAGGTGCCGAGCCCGGGCACTTCGAGGGGCATGTCGAGCTTATCGACGAAGGAAGGGACATTGCGCACGGTGATGGACTGCGCCTTGCCGCCCGCACAGCGCGCCGTGACCTCAACCAGCCCACCGGGCGCTTCGAGCACCATGTGCGTCTCCGGCTCGATCATGGGAACAATGCC
>JAQSXP010000048.1 GCA_029256605.1 Devosia sp.
ATGCCGCGAGGGGAGCCCCAAACGAAATCAAGAGATGAGTGCCATGCTCCAGTTCGTGCTGAGCCGCATCATCGCCACGGTGCTGACGCTGTTCGCGATCTCGATCGTCGCCTTCGCAATCATCCAGCTGCCGCCCGGCGATTACCTGACCACCTATATTGCCTCGCTTGCGGCGACCGGCGAACAAGTCGATCCGCGCGTGATCGCCAATCTGCGGGCGCAATACGGGCTGGGCGAGCCCTTCTATGTGCAATACTGGAAATGGGTCACGGGGCTGCTGCGGGGCGATTTCGGCCAGAGCTTCGAATGGCGCCGGCCGGTCACCGAGCTGATCTGGGGGCGCCTCGGCAACTCCATCCTCATCGAGGGGATGGCGGTGATCCTGATGTGGTTCGTGGCGCTGCCGATCGGCATCTATGCGGCGGTGCGCAAATATTCGCTGGGCGACTATCTCGCCACCATTGGCGGGTTTATCGGCCTGGCGGTGCCCAATTTCCTGTTTGCGCTGATCCTCATGTATCTGGCGTTCACCTGGTTCGGCACGACGCTGGGCGGGCTCTATTCGGCGGGCTTCGAGAATGCGCGCTGGAGCCCAGCCAAAGTCTGGGACTTCTTCAGCCATGCCTGGGCGCCGATCCTGGTGCTCGCCACTGCCGGCACGGCCGAACTGATCCGCATCCTGCGCGCCAACCTGCTTGATGAGCTCAAGAAACCCTATGTGGTAACCGCCCGGGCCAAGGGGCTGCCCGAGTGGAAGGTGATCCTTAAGTATCCCGTGCGGCTGGCGCTTAATCCGCTCGTTTCCACCATTGGCTGGCTATTGCCGGCGCTGGTGTCGGGCTCGGTGATCGTGTCGGTGGTGATGAACCTGCCTACCGCCGGGCCGATGCTGCTGCGCTCGCTGACGACCCAGGACATGTATCTGGCGGGCGCCATCATCCTGCTGCTGAGCGTGCTGACCGTGATCGGCACAGTGATCTCCGACATCCTCCTTGCGCTGATCGATCCGCGCATTCGTTACGGGGGCAAGTGAGCCATGGCCGTTGAAACCATGCAACTCGAGGTCGCCCGCACTGCGGCGCGCCCGGTGCGCGAAAGCCAGTTCGGGCTGATGTGGCGGCGCTTCAAGCGCCACAAGCTCGCGGTAGTGAGCCTCTGGATCGTGGGGGCGTTCTACCTTGTCGCCATTCTCGCCGAGTTCCTCGCGCCACTCGATCCTTCGGCCTATAGCGCGCGCTATACCTATGCGCCGCCTCAAGGCCTGCACTTCTTTGCCCAGGAAGAGGACGGCAGCTGGCATGTCGGCCCCTATGTTTATGGCTACAAGACCGAGATCGACCCGGTGGCGCTGCGCCGCACCTTCGTGATCGACGAGGAGGTGCGGCTGCCCGTGCGGTTTTTTGCACCGAGCGAGCCCTATCTGCTGGCCGGGTTTATTCCGCTATCGGTCAAGCTGGTCGGGGTCGAGAACCCGCGTGATCCCCTTTACATCATGGGCGCTGACCGGCTGGGGCGGGACCTGCTGAGCCGGCTGATCCACGGTACCCGCATTTCTCTCTCGATCGGCTTGGCCGGCGTGACGCTGAGCCTGTTCTTTGGCATCGTGATCGGCGGCTTTGCCGGCTATTACGGCGGCTGGTTCGATAGCGCGGTGATGCGGGTGGTGGAGTTCATCCGCTCCATGCCAACGATCCCGCTCTGGCTCGGGCTGGCGGCGGCGCTGCCGCGCGACTGGTCGGCGCTGCAGACCTATTTCGCCATCACGCTGATCCTGAGCCTCATCGGCTGGACGGAACTGGCGCGGGTGGTGCGCGGCCGGTTCCTCTCCCTGCGAACCGAGGATTTCGTGACGGCAGCGCGGCTCGATGGCGCCAGCGACTGGCGCATCGTCACCCGGCACATGGTGCCCAGCTTCACCAGCCATATCATTGCCGCGGCGACCCTGGCGGTGCCCGGAATGATCCTGGCGGAAACGGCGCTGTCGTTCCTCGGATTGGGTTTGCAGGCGCCGATCGTGAGCTGGGGCACCTTGCTGCAGGACGCCCAGAATATTCGCACGCTCGCCAGCGCGCCCTGGCTGCTGGCGCCGGGACTGTGCGTCGTCGTCGTCATCTTGTCCATGAACTTTTTCGGAGACGGCCTTCGTGATGCCGCAGACCCCCATGGCCGCTAAACCCATCCTGTCCATTACCGACATGTCGATCGTTTTTACCTCGCCCGACGAAGCGCCCATTGAAGCGGTGCGTCAGGTGGACCTGACGCTGACGCCCGGCAAGACGCTGGCGCTGGTGGGGGAGAGCGGCTGCGGCAAGTCGGTGACGGCGCGCGCGGTGCTGCGGCTCTTGGACAGCAATGCGCAGATCCAGCGCGGCAGCATCAGCTTTGCGCCGCCTGACGAGGCGCCGGTCGATATTGCCAGGCTCAAGCAGGACAGCCTCCCGCTGCGCGCCATTCGGGGCAACCAGATCTCGATGATTTTTCAGGAGCCAATGAGTTCGCTCTCGCCCGTGCATACGATCGGGGACCAGATTGACGAGATGATGCTGCTCCATGAAGGCCTCAAGCCCAAGGCGGCGCGCGAGCGCTCGGTGGCGCTGCTCGACCAGGTGGGGGTACCCGGCGCGCGCGAGCGGGCCGATGCTTATCCGTTTCAGCTTTCGGGCGGGTTGCGGCAACGCGCGATGATCGCGATGGCGCTCGCCTGCAAGCCGCAGATCCTCATTGCCGACGAGCCGACCACGGCGCTCGATGTGACGACGCAGGCGCAGATCCTCGATCTCTTGCGCCAGCTGCAGGCCGATTTCGGCATGGCGATGCTGTTCATCACCCATGATTTGGGCGTCGTCGCCGAGATCGCCGACGAGGTTGCGGTGATGTATCTGGGCGATGTGGTGGAGCAGGGGAGCGTCTTTGACGTCTTTGCCGCCCCCAAGCACCCCTATACCCAGGCGCTGATGCGCTCCATACCCAAGCTCGCGCGCAAGGCAGAGCGGGAGCGGCTGAGCCCGATCAAGGGTACGGTGCCGGCGCCCAAGGATCGGCCAGACGGTTGTGCCTTCACCAGCCGCTGCCCCCATGCCTTTGAGCCCTGTCCAAGTGTGCGGCCGGCGCGCACCGAGGTGGGCAACGGGCATCATGCGCGATGCCATTTGCTGACCCCCGTGCCGGTGGAGGAGCCCGCATGAGCCGGTTGCTGAGCGTTGAGAACCTGTCCAAGCAGTTTACGCTGGGGAGCGGGTTGTGGGGCAAGGAGCGGCGGCTAGATGCCCTGACCGAGATCAATCTCGAGGTCGAGGCGGGCGAAACGCTCGCGATCGTGGGGGAAAGCGGCTGCGGCAAGACTACGCTGGGGCGCTGCATCATCGCCGCCCAGCCCGTGACCGAGGGTCGGGTGGTGTATCACCCCAAGGCGGGGCAGTCGGTGGAACTGACAGCGCTAAGCAAGCGGGAGATCAAGCCGTGGCGGCAGGATATCCGCATGATCTTCCAGGATCCGATGAGCTCGCTCAATCCCAATATGCGCGTGTTCGACATCGTGGCCGAACCCTTGCGCATCCACAAGATCTGCAAGCGGCGCGAGCTCGAGGAGCGGGTGATCTCCACGCTGGAAAAGGTTGGCATTCCCGCTGAAGCGGTGGGCCGGTTTCCGCACGCCTTTTCGGGTGGGCAGCGACAACGCATCGGCATTGCGCGGGCGCTGGTGCTCGACCCCAAGCTCGTGATCGCCGATGAAGCGGTGTCGGCGCTCGATGTGTCGATCCAGGCGCAGGTGCTTAACCTGCTTGAAGACCTCAAGGCCGAGTTCGGACTAACCTATATCTTCATCAGCCACGATCTGGGGGTGGTGAACTACATCGCCGACCGGGTGGTCGTGATGTATCTGGGCCATGTGGTGGAAAACGCGCCTACCGAGATGCTCTTCGAGCGGCCGCGCCATCCCTATACCGAGCTGCTGCTCGAAGCCCTGCCCATCGCGGATCCGACCCGTCGCAAGCCGCGCAAGAGCGAAGTGCGCGGGGAAATCCCCTATCTCGGCAATCGACCGACGGGGTGCCCGTTCCACACTCGCTGCCGGTATGCCCAGGAGATCTGCCGCAGCGACAAGCCGGCGCTGCGGTCCATTAATGGGACGGCCCAGCAGGCCGCCTGCCACTTTGCCGAAACGCTGGACTTGAAGGGCGCCTATGAGGATGCCGGGCACAGCGCACGGGAGATGGCGCATGCCCAGTGATCGCTGCCCTTGCTCTGCCCACCGAACGGCACCGCCCAGGACGGGGCAGGGTGGGATGGAATGATGGAGGCCACGAGATCCCGGCTTTCTTCCTCCGGCCTTAGTCCCTCCTCGCAAGGGGGAGGGCGTCGAATGACAACACAGCTCATGCCGAGCGCACAATCAGAGACCTCAAGCCAAATGACCTATGACCCCGTGACGGCCAATCCGCTGCATGGCAATCCGCTCCAGACGCGGGCCGATGTGGAAACGGCATTGCACGACCTGTTCAATCCACTGCTGCCCTTTTACTCGGAAGGTGGGGCGCGGGTGCGGCTCGATGCGACAGCCGGCCATTTCGATCGTGCCGCGGCTGACCTGGAAGGTTTTGCGCGCCCGCTTTGGGGCCTAACCCCGCTGGCAGCCGGCGGCGGCTCGTTCGACCACTGGGCGCTTTATCGGCAGGGCTTGGCCAAAGGCACCGATCCCGAGCACCCCGAATATTGGGGCACGATCCATTCCACCGACCAGCGCATGGTGGAATTGGCCGCAATCGGCTTTACCATGCGCATGGTGCCGCAACTGGTGTGGGAGCCGCTCGACCAGCGCGCCAAGGACAATCTGGCCGCATATCTGCTCCATGCCCGCAAGTTCGATTATGCCGACAACAATTGGAAGTTCTTCCGTATCCTTGTGGATCTGGGGCTCGAGGAATGTGGGGTCGCGTTCGATCGCGCGCTGACCGAGCAATATCTCGAGGAACTCGATGGATTTTACCTTGGGGATGGCTGGTATCGGGACGGCAATATCCGGCGCATCGACCATTACATTCCCTTCGCCATGCATTTTTATGGCCTGATCTATGCCAAGCTGGCGCGGGGCGACGAGGCGCGGGTGGCTGCCTACAAGGAGCGGGCGGCGCTGTTTGCCCGGGACATAAGGCACTGGTTCGACGAGGACGGCGGCACGCTCGCCTTTGGCCGGAGCCTGACCTATCGCTTCGCCTGTGGAGGGTTCTGGGGTGCGCTGGCTTTTGCCGATGTGGAGGCACTGCCCTGGGGCGAGATCAAGGGGCAGTTCATGCGCCACCTGCGCTGGTGGGCCGACAAGCCGATCGCCAATCGCGACGGCGTGCTGTCGGTCGGCTATGGCTACCCCAATCTTTTCATGTCCGAGAGCTATAATTCGGCAGGCTCGCCTTATTGGGCGCTCAAGGCCTTCTTGCCCCTGGCACTGCCTGAGGATCACCCGTTCTGGAGCGCCGAGGAAACGGCGGCGGTCACCGACCAGGCGCCGGTGCCGCTCAAGCATCCCGGCATGGTTATGATGCATACCCCCGGCAATGTGGTGGCACTGTCATCGGGCCAGCAGAATTGGCAGATGCGTCAGGGCAGCGAGAAATACGCCAAGCTGGTTTACTCCAGCCGCTATGCCTTTTCGGTGGAAGTGGATGAGCGCGCCTATCAGATGGGGGCGTTTGATGGAGCGCTCGCCTTTTCCGATGATGGGCGGCACTACCGGGTGCGCGAAACCAATGAAGTGGCGCAAATCGCGGTCACGACGCTGTTTGCGCGCTGGAAGCCGTGGAGCGATGTGACGGTCGAGACCTGGCTGGTGCCGGCCAATCCCTGGCATATCCGGGTGCACCGGATCACGACGCCGCGTGCGTTGCATGCGACCGAGGGGGGCTTTGCCATTGCGCGGGCGGATCTTAACGCCGACACCTATATCGACGAGATCGGGCGCGGCGCCGTCATCAGTGCCACTGATCTCAGCGCCATTGTCGACCTGGCGGGCGGCCGCGAAGGGCGGGCCCACCGGGCCCTGCCCAACACCAATCTGATCGTCGCCAAGACGGTGGTGCCGCAACTGCGCGGGGAGATTTCGGCGGGCACAACCGTGCTGATGACGGCGGCCATGGCGCTGCCGGCGGGCGCGGGGGCCAAGGTGGCCCTCGGGCAGGTGCCGCAAGCGCCCGATATCGCCGAACTCGAAGCCTTGTTTGCCCGCGAGGGTAGCGACGTTAGCGCCATTCTGGTGCCGGAGCGGTTCTGATATGGCGCCCAAACTCGCCTTTGCCATGGCGGCCGACAAGACCCGGCACGTGTTCGACGCTGCGGCGATCCACCGGCTGGGGCGCTGCTGCCAGGTTCTGCGTTCGGCGCCGCTGGAAGAATTTGCTAGCCCGGAAGCGCGCGCTGTCCTGAGCGAAGTGGAGGTGCTGGTCACTGGCTGGGGCTGCCCGCTGATAACGCCCGAAGTGGTGCGCGCTGCCCCCAGGCTCAGGCTGATCGCTCATGCAGCGGGCACGGTTAAATACACGATCGACCCAGCCGTTTATGCGGCTGGGATCAAGGTGACCCATGCCGCCGATGCCAACGCGGTGCCGGTAGCCGAATTCACCCTCGCGGCAATCATCTTTGCCAACAAGCGGGTGTTCGAGTTGCGCGATGGCTATCGGGCCGATCCGAGCCGGCGCAGCTCTTATGCGGTGATGGATGAGCCCATCGGTAATTTCCGCCGCACGGTGGGATTGATCGGGGCATCACGAATTGGCCGCAGGGTCGCGAAAATGCTGGAAAGTCTGGACGTTTCCGTGCTCATCTGTGACCCGTTCGTGCAGCCCGGAGATCCGGTGCTGCAACGGGCGGAACTGGTTGGCCTAGATACCTTGATGGCGCGCTCCGATGTGGTGTCGGTGCACGCGCCGTCCTTGCCCTCGACGCGGGGGATGATCGGAGCACGCCAGTTCAAGCTGATGAAGGATGGGGCAGCCTTCATCAACACGGCGCGGGGGGCGCTGGTGGAGGAGGGGGCGATGATTGCCGAGTTGCAGACGGGGCGTATTCACGCCGTTATCGATGTGACCGATCCCGAGATCCCGGCGCTTGGCTCGCCGCTTTATGACCTGCCCAATGTGTTTTTGACGCCGCATGTGGCGGGTGCCACTGGCACCGAACGGCTGCGCTTGGGGGAGATGGCAGTGCAGGAAGTGGAGAGATTCGTGGCCGGCGAGCAGATGCAGTTTGAAGTCGAACCCGCATTGCTGGAGCGACTGGCGTGAAGGGGGGAAACCCCGAAGCGTCCGGGACCGACGACGCCGATAGCGAGGGCGACGAGCCCGACGAACGCCGGGCGCGATTGCAGTTTCTGACCTGGGAGCGGCAGCAGGCCGACATCGAGGCGCCCGAGCATCGGGCGCGTCAGGCGCGGCTGCAACGGGGGGCGGGCGCGCGCTTTCATCCCAGCGCCTATGTGGCGTCCCAGGCGGCGATCTTTACCAGCCATCTGGTGCTGGGCGCGCAGAGCTGGATCGCGGGGCACGCACTGGTGCGGGGGGATGTGGAATTTGGCGCCCACTGCACAGTTAATCCCTATGCGATGATATCGGGCAAAGTGCGGTGCGGCGATGGAGTGCGGATCGCCAGCCATGTTTCGATCGTGGGCTTTAACCATGGCTTTGATGACCCCGAATCGCCCATCCATACGCAGCCACATCAGAGCCTCGGCATCACTATCGGGGATGATGTTTGGGTTGGGGCCAACGCAGTCGTGGTTGACGGAGTGCGCGTCGGCCGCGGCGCAGTGATTGCGGCGGGCGCGGTGGTCAGCAAGGATGTGCCCGAGATGGCGGTGGTTGCGGGCGTGCCGGCCAAGGTAGTGCGCTATCGGGGACGGGCAGCCAGGCGCGACGAGGTGGCCGAACTCGAGCGCCTGGGGGCGGCTGCGGCCGAGCAATTGCAGGATCTCCTGGGTGGATATCGCGATTTCGGGGGGTACTTGTCGCGCGAAAGCGATGGGCAGATGCGGCCGAGCGCGCGGCACCGCAATGACGCTATCGAGCTGGCGGCGGGGTTCGACACGCTGCCAGAGGGGCTGGATCGGGCCGAAACGCTCGC
>JAQSXP010000049.1 GCA_029256605.1 Devosia sp.
GGCATTGATGCGCTCCTGCCAGCCCGGCCCATCTTCCTGAAAATGCTCCAGCACCGCGCGGTCGAGCCGCAGCGACACCAGCTCTTTGCCGCCCGGTGGAGTGGCCGGCCTGGCTGGTGCTGCCGGCGCCGCCGGTTTGCTCGTGGCGCTCTTGAAGGCCGCTTCGGCCTGCTCGTAAGCGCTGCCGCGTCGTGGCGTCCGCATGAAATCCTCGTGGTTTTAATAAGCGCAGCCTAGCGCGGGATCGGCACAAGAAAAAGGCGCAGTGTTTCCACTGCGCCTTTCCAGCAAGATCGTGACTGGGAAGAAACGATCCTGATCTTTTTGTCGGGATGGCTGGATTAGAAATCCATGCCGCCCATGCCGCCCATGCCGCCGCCACCAGGCATTGCCGGTGCTGCGTCCTTGGGGGCCTCGACGATGAGGGCCTCGGTGGTGATCAGGAGCGTCCTGCAGGGCGGTGCGAACCACCTTCACCGGGTCGATAACGCCCAGCTGCACCAGATCGCCATATTCGCCCGTGGCGGCATTGTAGCCGAACGAGATCGAGGCGTTCTCGAGGATCTTGCCCACAACCACGGAGCCTTCGGCACCGGCGTTATTGGCAATGGTACGTACGGGCTCCTGCAGAGCGCGCTTGACGATGGCAATACCAGCGTCCTGGTCGGCATTGGCGCCCTTGACGGTCATTGCGTTGGAAGCGCGCAGCAGTGCCACGCCGCCGCCAGCCACGATGCCTTCTTCAACGGCAGCACGGGTTGCGTTCAGAGCGTCGTCGACGCGGTCCTTGCGCTCCTTGACTTCCACTTCCGTGGAGCCGCCGACGCGGATCACGGCAACACCGCCAGCGAGCTTGGCCAGACGTTCCTGCAGCTTTTCCTTGTCGTAGTCCGAGGTGGTTTCCTCAATCTGCGCCTTGATCTGGCCAACGCGGCCCTGGATGTCTTCCTGGGTGCCGGCACCATCGACGATCGTGGTGTTTTCCTTGGTGATCTCAACGCGCTTGCCAAAACCCGGGGCCTTGACGGCAGCAACCTTGAGGCCACCGCGCAGACGGTTGACGACGAGGGTCGCAAGAGCCTCACCTTCAATGTCTTCGGCAATGATCAGCAGCGGGCGCTGGCTCTGCACAACCGACTCAAGGATCGGCAGGATGGCCTGCAGGTTCGAGAGCTTCTTTTCGTGCAGGAGGATCACGGGATCTTCCAGAACGGCGGTCATCTTCTCGGCATTGGTCACGAAGTAGGGCGAGAGATAGCCGCGGTCGAACTGCATGCCTTCAACGACATCGAGCTCGGTCTCGGCAGTCTTGGCTTCCTCGACGGTGATCACACCCTCGTTGCCGACCTTCTGCATGGCTTCGGCAATCATGTCGCCGATAGACGATTCGCCATTGGCCGAAATGGTGCCGACCTGGGCAACTTCGGAGGACGACTTGATCTTGGACGAAGCGGCCTTGAGCGAAGCCACGACTTCTTCCACGGCCATGTCGATGCCGCGCTTGAGATCCATCGGGTTGAAGCCGGCGGCAACAGCCTTGACGCCTTCAACAACAATGGCCTGACCCAGAACGGTCGCGGTGGTGGTGCCGTCGCCGGCAATGTCGTTGGTCTTGGAAGCAACCGAACGCAGCAGCTGCGCGCCCAGGTTCTCGAACTTGTCTTCCAGTTCGATTTCCTTGGCAACGGTCACGCCGTCCTTGGTGATGCGCGGAGCACCGAACGACTTTTCGATAACGACGTTACGACCCTTGGGGCCGAGGGTCACCTTGACCGCATTGGCCAGGATGTTGACGCCGCGCAGCATCTTGTCGCGACCGTCGGTGGAGAACTTTACTTCTTTGGCTGCCATGTGAGGCGCTCCTTAAAGTGCAGACAGAAAAAAGGGCAGGGGAAGCCGGCTATTTGACTGGGCAAATAGCCTTAGGCTTCGACGATGCCCATGATGTCGGATTCTTTCATGATCAGCAGGTCTTCACCGTCGACCTTGACCTCGGTGCCGCTCCACTTGCCAAACAGCACGCGGTCGCCGGCCTTGACGTCCAGCGCCACAACCTTGCCGCTGTCATCACGGGCGCCGGGGCCAACTGCAACAATAACGCCTTCGGAGGGCTTTTCCTTGGCGGTGTCGGGAATGATGATCCCGCCTTTAGTCTTTTCCTCGCTGTCGAGACGGCGAACGACCACGCGGTCGTGGAGGGGACGGAAGCTCATGATTGCTCCTATAGCATCATCGGGACTGCAAATTCGCGCCCTTTGGCACTCACCGGGTGAGAGTGCTAACAGGGTGTCGCTGATATATGCAGGGGGCTGATCGGAGTCAAGCCGGGAGGGGGTGAACCACGAGCCGGGATGATGCGTTAGCCATCAATACGCACAGCTCAGAAAGGCACGAGATCATGACGGTTCAATGTCTGGATAAAGACATCAAGATCCGGCCGGCCGAAGGCCGCGTCCATGTCATCTTCGATGACGCGGAAATTGCCGATTCCATCCGGGCGCTGGAAGTCGATGAGCCCGGCTCGCCGCTGCGCATCTACCTGCCACGCGAGGACATCCAGCCCGGTATTCTCGAGGCCACCGACACCCACACCACCTGCCCCTATAAGGGCGAGGCCTCCTACTATACCATCAAGACCCTGACGGCCACGGCCGAGGACGCCGCCTGGTATTATCCCGATCCTTGTCCACTGGTGGAGCCGATCCGCGATATGATCGCCTTCTGGGGCGACAAGATCGAATATCGCCGGACGCCCGTTTAACCCGCACACTCCTCGCCTTGGGGCTTTCATCCCCCAAGGCGTTGGGGCATAAGAAAGCCATGAACACACCAGCCCAACCCCTCCAGATCCGCTTGCGCCTCAAAGGCGGCAGCGGCCAGAATGCCAACTGGCAATGGGAATTGCTCGATGCCGCCGGCGCCGTTGTCAAATCCGGCAGCGCCATGGGCCCAGAGCACAAGGCCTTTGCCACCGCCCGCCAGGCCAAGGAAAAACTCGAAAAAGCCGCTGCCAGCTAATCCAGCGCAAACGAGACGCAAGTGACACTTTCCGGCGGGGCCAACCCGGCTTTTTCTCCACCGGCCACCATGGCCCCGCTGCGCGGTATCACCCTCAAGGTCGCTTCGGTCTGCGTTTTCGTGGCGATGTCGGCCCTGATCAAGGCGGCCGAGAACATCCCCGCGGGCGAACTGGTGTTCTACCGCTGCTTTTTCGCCATTCTGCCGGTGCTGGTTTACCTGGGCTGGCAGGGCAATCTGCGTTTCGGTCTACAAACCAAGAACCCCTTCGGCCATGTGCTGCGCGGCCTCATCGGCATTGCCTCCATGGGCCTGAGCTTTTACGGGCTCACCATGCTGCCGCTGCCCGAGGCCATTGCCATTGGCTATGCCGCACCGCTGGTCGTGGTGGTGCTGGGCGCCGTGCTCCTCAAGGAGCGGGTGCAGCTTTACCGCTGGACGGCGGTGATCGTGGGCCTTGTGGGCGTCATCATCATGCTTTGGCCGCGCATGACCATTTTGAGCGGGCAAAGCGCCATGGGCTCGGGCGAAACCCTGGGTGCCATCGCGGCGCTGCTGGCGGCCATCTGTTCGGCCTTTGCCATGATGCAGGTGCGGCGCCTCGTGCAAACCGAGCGCACCGAAACCATCGTGCTGTTTTTCTTTATCACCGGTTCGGTGCTGTCACTGCTCACCCTGCCATTCGGCTGGGTCTGGCCGACGCTTGAGCAGACCGCGATCCTGGTTCTGGCTGGCATTGCCGGCGGGGTCGGGCAGATCCTGCTTACCGCCAGCTATCGCCATGCCGAAATGTCGGTGATCGCCCCCTTTGAATATACTTCGCTCCTGCTCGGGCTTGCCGTGGGCTATTTCGCCTTCGGCGATGTTCCGACATTGCCGATGCTGGGTGGCGCCGCGATTGTGATTGCGTCAGGCATTTTCATTATCTTCCGCGAACACCGGTTGGGGCTCGATCGCCACAAGGCCCGTCAGGCCAGCAGCCTCTAGCCTTCTTTCGCCGGTACGCGGTAGCGCGACTGCACGAGGCCCGAGGGGAAGGCCCTCGTTTCCACATGCTCGAGCACCAGATCGGCATCGAGCGGTCCGAAGAGCGGGATGCCGTCCCCGATCAGCACGGGGATGCGGCTGATCACCAGATCCTCGATCAGCCCGGCGCGCAAAAACGATTGGATGACCTTGCCGCCATCCACATAGGCGGCGCGCCAGCCCCTGCTCGCCACCAGTTCCATGGCCGCTTGCGGGGTGGCGTCGAGCACCTCGACCTTGTCGGCGATCTCGGCGGGCACTTCGGCCTGGGTGAGGCTGCCGCTCAGCACGATCACCGGCTTGGCATAATACCAGGGCCGGAAATGCTTGATCACCTCATAGGTGCCGCGCCCCATGATCACGCCATCGACCCGTTCCATATGGGCGTTGAAGCCGTGATCCTCGCCCAGCGTCGGGTAATCCGTCAGCCAGGCAATGTCGTCATTCCGGCGCGCAATGAAACCATCCAGACTGGTGCCGATAAACACATGACCGCTCGTCACTTCCCGCCTCCACTGCTGAAATCGGGATCGCTCTAGCCGGGCCTCGTGACAAATCCTGACAGCAGGACTTAGCTGGCCGCCTCCAGCTCGGCCCAGCTCTGGCGCTTGCGGTAGATGGTCGAAGGGCTGATCTCGAGCGCGGCAGCGGCGAGGGACACATTGCCGCCAAAGCTGGCAATGGCATCCTCGATGATACGCTGTTCCTGCTCCCACATCGGCCGCACCAGCGCCCGCCGCTCGGCGCGATGAGCCGGCGTGCTCAACTCCCCCGCAGCCGCGCTCGACAGCACCATGGCGGCACTGACTTCGCCACCGTCCGCCAGCACCGCGATGCGCCGCATCAGGTTTTCGAGCTGGCGCACATTGCCCGGCCATTCCGAACCTCCCAGCACCGCGATCGCTTCGGGCGAAAAGCCGGCAAAGCGTTTGCCCTGCTCGCGCCCGAACCGCTCAAGGAAATGGCGGGCGAGGGGCAAGACGTCGCTTGGCCGTTGCCGCAGCGGCGGCAGGTGGATCGGCAGCACATGCAGGCGGTAAAACAGATCTTCGCGCAATTGCCGGGTTTCGATCAGCTGCGTCAGCGGCTCCTTGGTGGCGCAAACCACCCGCACATCGATCGCGCGGCTTTCCGCCTCGTTCTCGCCGCCGACCCGGCCGGTCTGCAACAGGTGGAGGAGCTTGGCCTGCAGTCCCGCATCGAGCTCCCCGATCTCGTCGAGAAACAGCGTGCCCCCATCTACCCGCCGGGCCGCCCCGGTCGGATTGGCGCCAAGCCCGAACAATTCGCGCGCCAGCGCATCGGGGTCCGCTGCCGCGCAGTTGACGACGATCATGGGCCGGCCCGCGCGGGGCCCGCTCTCATGCAGCGCCTGGGCGCACAAATTCTTGCCCGTGCCGCTTTCCCCCGTGATGAACACCGGGGAAGGGGAGGGGGCAATCCGCAAAATCTGCTCGTAAACCGCCTGCATGGCCCCCGAGCCACCGACAAAGCCGGCAAAATCAGCCGCAGGGGCGGACAGGGCAGGCTCGCCGAGCCCCGCGCCCGTCTTGCCATGGCGTTGCGCCAGCTCGCCGATTCGCGTCAGCAGCGTCGCCCCATCCACCGGCTTGGTCAGGCAATCATGGGCACCGGCGCGCAGCGCCACGAGCGAGGTGGACACCGAGCCGCCATCGGACAAGGCGATCACGAGCGCGCCCTCGGCGAGCTTGACCAGCCGCGCCATCGCCTCGTCGACGCCCGAACCATCAAGGCTCGCCAGATCCACCAGCACTAGGTCGAAGGCCTCGCGCCGCAGGGTTTCCGCCCCGGTGCGCCCGCAGGCGGCGACGGCAATCATGGGTTGCGGCTGCACCTGCCCGTTGAGCGCTCCCTTGAGCTGCCGCACCGATCCTGGATCACGCTCGATCAGGAGCAGCCGGCCCGGCGGTGCCAGGGGTCCCCCAGTGTCTGTCGCCATTGCGGCATTGCCTTTGGTATAAAATTCGACGCGCGCCGATTGTTCTCCAACAGGGTAAATATTCCGTTCCAGCCCGGGCGGGGGCGATGCTAAGAACATGGGGGCCGAATCCCGGCGCCGGAAAGGGATCGCAACGCGCTGTGCAGGGCCTGGTTTATACCTTTATCGCGATTTCAGCGGCGGCAGCGGGAGCTGCGGCCTATTTCGGCCTCGCCTTTACCCCGGCCCAGGCCATTCTCGCCGCTCTGGTTTTTGGCTGCATCGCCGTCACCGCCCATGAACGCGTCCTGCGGCAACGCGCCGAGCGGCGCCTCGAGCGGGCGATCGAGGAACTCTCGCGCCTCCTCTCGACCGATGCCAAGGCCGGCGCTGTGCTGGGCCAGCGCATCAACGCCATGGCCGACCTCAATGCCGGCCCGCGCCTGGGCGCCGTCGAGGCCGATATTTCCGTGCTCGGTACCGTGATCCGCCAGGTCGCCGAAGCCGTCGCCGATATCGAGGAACGCGCCGCCCAGCCGCAACCCGCGCCGCAGCCTTCACACCAGGCCAGCGCCATCCCGCTGGGCGCCGCCCCCATCCCCAGCATCGTTTCCCCGCCCCGCGAGCCCACTATCCCGCTCGAAACCGTGCGACATGCGCTCAACGAGGGGCGCCTCGTCTTTCACGTTCAGCCCGTCGTCACCTTGCCCCAGCGCCGGCCCACCGGCTTTGACCTCGTGCCGCGTCTGGCGCTCGGCACCGGGGCGCTGGCCGAACCCGCCGATTTCCTCCCCCGTCAGGGCGGCGCCGATGTGCTGCGCCAGCTCGAAAGCATTGGCCTGCTCGAAGCCATTACGCTGGCCCGGCGTGCCCGCACTGGCGGGCAAAGGCCCTACCTTTTCGTGCCCCTCTCTCGCGCAACCCTTGGCGACGGGCACTCGGCCGAGCAGCTGATTGCTTCGCTCGAAGCCAACCGCGCCATTGCCCCCTCGCTGATCTTTGCCATCGAGGAAGGCGAGTGGCTGTCCATGACCACGGCCGAGCGCGCCGTCGCCGATCTCGTGCACAAGAAAGGCGCCGGCTATAGCCTCCTGGCCGTGCAATCGCTGCGCCTCGATGTGGGCGAACTGGCCGCCCGCGGCGTGCGCTCCCTGCGGATCGATGCTGCCCGGTTCCTCCACGCCCCCGAATCCCTCACCGATTTCCACGCCGCCGATATCGCCGATTATCTCGCCCGCTTCGGGGTGATCCTGCTCGCCACCGGTGTGACCGCCGAAGCACAGATCCCCGAGCTGATCGACGCGCGCATCAGCCTTGTGCAGGGGCCCCATCTGGGCCCTGCCGCCCCGCTGCGCGGCGATCTGCTGCTCGATGGCGGCCGCCAGCCCGGCCCGCCCCTGCGTCGCGCCGAAGGCTGAGCCGACCACTCCCGTGCTGTTTGGGCTTGATCGGCGCCCCCAAGCTGCCACATAGCACGCAGCAGTTTATTTCGGAGTTCCCCATGACGTCCCATCCCGCCTCCATTTCCGGCCTGTCCGATCTTGCCGGGCGCTATGATGCGGTGCTGAGCGATGTGTGGGGTGTGATCCATAATGGCGTGTCCGCCTTCCCCAGCGCCGTCGACGCGCTCGTCAAATATCGCGAAGCGGGCGGCACGGCCGTGCTGATCACCAATGCGCCGCGCCCCTCGGGCCCGATCGTGGACATGCTCGATCGCCTGGGTGTACCGCGTAGCGCGTACGACGCCATCGTGTCCTCTGGCGACGCCACCCGCGCTATGATCGCCCGCTACCAGGGCCGCCCGATCCACCATGTCGGCCCCGCCACCGAAGACGATGCGCTCTACGAGGGCCTCGATGTGCGCCGCACCAACGCTGATGAGGCCGAAGTGGTCGTGGTCACCGATCTCGATGACGACACCCACACGCCCGAAATGTATCGGGAACGCGCCGAGCACTGGCTCGCGCGCAAGCTCCCCATGATCTGCGCCAATCCCGACCGCGTCGTGGAACATGGCGACCGCCTGATCTATTGCGGCGGCGCGCTGGGCGACCTCTACGAAGCCATGGGTGGGATCGTGCACATGGCCGGCAAACCCTATCGCCCCATCTATGAGGAAGCCTTCCGCCTCGCCGAACAGGCCGCCGGCCGCCCGCTCGACAAGAGCCGCGTGCTCGCCATTGGCGACAGCGTGCGCACCGACGCCACCGGCGCCGCCCAGTTCGGGCTCGACCTGCTGTTCATCACCGGCTCCATCCATGCCGCCGAACTCGATGCCTTTGGCAGCCCCGATCCGCAGCTGATCGCCGATCTCGTGGCCCCCAGCGGCGCCCGCCTTGCCGGCTTCCTGCCGCGCCTGACCTGGTAGGCGCGCGTGGCCTTTATCCGACTATCCAGCCTCGATGACGTCCCCGCCGCCCTGCGGGGCGCCTATGTCGCCATCGGCAATTTCGATGGCTTTCATCGCGGCCACCAGTCGATCCTGGCCGCCCTCAAGACCGAAGCGGCGCGGGCGGCGGCGCCCGCGGTGCTGCTGACCTTCGAGCCGCATCCGCGCGATGTGTTTGCGCCATCGCCCTTCATGTTCCGCCTTACCGACGGCGACGCCAAGGCGCGGCTGGCGGAAGCCCTTGGGCTCGATGGCATCGTCATCCTCCCCTTCGATCGCGCATTTTCCCAGATCGAGGCGGAAGACTTCGTGTCCCGCTTTCTCGTCGATGCCATGAACGTCGCCGGCGTCATTGTCGGCTCCGACTTTCATTTCGGCCGCGGCCGGCGCGGCACGCCCACTTTCCTCAAGGCGGCGGGGGAGGCGGCGGGCTTTGCCGTCCAGACCCTCGACCTCATGGACGAGGGCGACGAGCCCATCTCCTCCTCGCGCATCCGCGC
>JAQSXP010000050.1 GCA_029256605.1 Devosia sp.
AGATCAACTTGACCGCTTTCCAGCAGTGAAGCTGTCGCACCCGGTCTTGCAGCAGAGCGGCATTTGCGCTCATAAGCGGAGCCACAACAGGAGGGTTCAATCTTGAGCAAGCGCTTCGTGAGCATCGGAGAATGCATGATCGAGATGAGCGGGGGCGAGGACCGGCAATACCGGCTCGGCTATGCCGGCGACACGCTCAACACCGCCTGGTATATGCGCGCCCTTCTCCAGCCGGATTGGTCAGTGGACTACTTCACGGCGCTCGGTGAAGACCGTTATTCTGCCGATATCCGGGCCTTCCTTGAGCAGCACCGCATCGGTACCCAGCATATCGGCACGATCAAGAACCGGCGTCCGGGGCTGTATTTGATCCATCAGGAAGGCGGGGACCGACACTTCACCTATTGGCGCGACCAGTCGGCGGCGCGGCTGTTGGCCGAGGATAGGGGTGCCCTGCACGCGGCGCTCGAGGGCGCCAACATGGTGTATTTCTCCGGTATCACGCTGGCCATCCTGCAGCCGCGGGCGCGGGGGCGCCTGCTGGGCGCGGTGGTGGCGGCGCGCGAAGCGGGGGCGACTGTCGTCTTTGACACTAATCTGCGCCCAGCGCTGTGGACCAGCCAGCGCGTGATGGCGTCCATGCTGACGGCGGCCGCGAGCCTTTGCGACATCGTCCTGCCCACCCATGGCGACGAAGCGCCGGTGTTTGGCGACCGCAGCGTCGAGGAAACCGCCGAGCGTTACCTGGAGCTGGGTGTCGGGGAAGTGGTGGTCAAGGATGGTGGCAATCCCGCACTGGTGGCGACTGCTACCGAGCGGGTCAAGGTCGCCCCGCCGCCCGCCGGGAGCGTCGTCGATGCGACGGGCGCAGGGGATTCGTTCAATGGCGCCTATCTCAGCGCCCGGCTGGCCGGCAAGGGCCTCGAGGAGGCGGCGGAGGCGGCACACCGGGTCGCTGGCATCGTGATCGGGCAGAAGGGGGCCCTGGTGGACCCGGCGCTCCTTAGCTAGGTGCGGTCGCGGTCTTCGGCCTGATAGGTCGCGCGGGTTGCAGCTTCCGTGACGGCCTTTTCCCCGGCAGTGCGATTGCGGTTGCGCATGATGCCGAACACCACGGCGAGTGCGAGGGCGATGACGCCGACGGTGAGCAGGATCAGCCAGATGGATGGGCCAGATTGAACTTCCATGTTTGATCTCCTTTTGCGCTCAACGGAGCGAGGGAGAGCATGGTTGCGCTAAAACCTGCGATCACCCGCTTCGGCCATGTAGTGCTCTTCCTCGGGGGTGCTGGTGCGGCCTAAGGCCTTGTTGCGGAAGGGAAAGCGGCCGAAGCGCTCGATAGCGTGCAGGTGATCGAGCATGAACTGCAGCTGCTCGGGATCGCCCAGCGCCTGATAGAGGCGAACCCCTTCATGCTGGATGATGATGGATTCCGAATGCATGAAGGGCAGGTAGAAAAAGGGGCGCCGTATAGCTTCCACGGCGTGGTCGGCATCGAGCGCCAGGGCTTCTTGCGCCAGAGCTAAGGCCATGGAATCCCAGGCGAAAGCCTTGGCAGTGCCACGATGAAGCTGGCGCGAGAACTGGTCGAGCACGATGATCTCGGCGAGGCGCCCGGCGGGGCTGTGCCGCCAGGTCCAGGCTTCGGCCTTGCCGACCCGGGCGTGGGTTTCGGCAAAGCTCTCGCTAAGCGCGGCATCGAACTCGGGCTTGCCGCCAAACCAGTCGTCCGGGCCATGGTCGACGAACCAGAATTGCAGCACGTCATCGGCGTTTTTCATGGTTCTGCCACCTTGATGAACGGGTTCTGAACGCCTGTTCACCAGGGCTCAGCCAACCACAATATGCACGCGGTTGCCGAATGGGTCACGCGTTTCGATGCCACCCTCGATCGGGGCAATTGGAGCGCCCGAATTTTGCAGCCGCCCTTCAACAGCCGCGAGGGTCGCCGCATCCGGCACGGTGATGGTGAACCAGCGCAGGCCGGCCGAGCCGGGCGGCGGCAGCACCGCATCGGGACCCGACCAGATGTTGTAGGCCAGGGTATGGGGCATGTAGTCGAGGCCGACATCGCCCATGCCAAAGGAATGGATCAAGAGGAACCCGGCAAAGCCGATGACGTCGCGGTAAAACGTGGTGGCGAGGTTGAGGTCGGTGACATGCAGATGGATATGGCCGATCCGGGTGCCGGCCGGCATCGACTGCTGCGGCAGCGGGTTGGGGCCGAGTTCATCAGCCAGAAGAGCGCGCAGGTCGATGGGGTCGCGGCCCGAATGCGGCTGGCCATCGGCGGTGACGGCATAATGACCCTGGTCGGGATGACCGAGCGTGCCGCGCCAGGGCGTCTCGAAGGTGATCTCGATGCCGTTGCCGTCGAGGTCCCAGAGATAGATGGCTTCGGACACCAGATGGTCGGTGGGCGCGATGCGCACATTATGGGCGAGCGCGCGCAGCGCCAGTTGCGCGAGGTCGGCGCGGCTGGGGACGTGGATGGCCACATGATAAAGCCCGATCGTGCGCGCCACGGCTGGCCGCAGGGCGCCGGTTTCGAGCACGATGAGGGGCTGATCCCCTGCCCCCAACACCAGCGCATTGCCGGTTTCCGACAGCAAGCGCAGGCCAACAACGTCGCGCCAGATGGCGAGGGCCTTGGCGCGGTCAGTGACCGCAAGATGGACGGGGCCCAGCCGCGTCGTCAGCGGCAGCAGGGGCTGGGAGCGGATATCGGTTTGAACGCTGGCGTCGATCATGGTCGGGCCTTTCGGAAACGGGAATGGCTGATTGTCCCGCTTGATATAGTGCTCCCGCATTGTTCCAACCATTGGGCGCGAGGCGAAGGCATTGTTCGCTGGAGCGGGTGCAATAGGGCTCAGCTCCGGTGTGATGACACGACGACCCCCTCCCTCGGTCCCTCCCCTCAAGGGGGAGGGAAGGCAAGGCCTCAGCAATGGTGCAGGTAGCTTTAAACGGTTGAGGCCTCCCGCCACCGATGCGACCATATTAGCGATCGAGGCGTTCAATGAGACGTAACCAAGCGCGTCAAAAGCCTTGCAACGGCAAGCACTGGACAGACTAAGCTTGGGGCTCGACCCAGCAAAGGATCAAAAGCAATGACGAAGATCATGTACACCGCCCGCGCCACCTCCACCGGCGGCCGCTCCGGCCACGGCGCGACCGATGATGGCGTGCTCGATGTGACGCTGACCACGCCCAAGGAGCTGGGCGGCGACGGCGCGCGCGGCACCAATCCCGAGCAGTTGTTTGCCGTGGGCTATTCGGCGTGCTTTTTGGGCGCGATCAAGGGTGCGGCGCGCAAGACCAAGACCCCCATCAGCGAAGATTCGACGGTGACGGCGGAAGTCAGCTTCCGGGATCGCGAGGATGGCGAGGGTTTCTGGATCCAGGCCGCGCTCAAGGTGCACCTGCCCGGTCTCGACAAGGCCACCGCCGAAGACGTGGTGCGGCGGGCCCACATCATCTGCCCCTATAGCGAAGTGTCGCGCAAGGGTTTTGAGGTCTCGCTCGAGGTCGAGTAGTTTTGGAATTGAAGGGGTGGGTTTGGGGCTCTCGCCCCCCACCCCTGTCCCCTCCCCACGAGGGGGAGGGTGGGCGGCCGGGCTCTCGTCCGGATCAAGCGATCTTGAGGCCTTTGGTGAGTTCAAGGGCCTGGCGTTCGAAGAGACGGCGGTAGATGCCGGCGTGCAGGCTGATCAGCTGGTCGTGCGTGCCTTCCTCGACGATGCGGCCCTTGTCGAAGACGAGGAGGCGATCGAGGGCGCGTACCGTTGAGAGGCGGTGCGCGATGACGAGGGTGGTCCGCCCCACCATCAGGCGTTCCATGGCCTGCTGGATCAGAACTTCACTTTCGCTGTCGAGGCTCGAGGTCGCTTCATCGAGGATGAGGATGCGCGCATCCGCGAGGAATGCCCGGGCGATGGCGACGCGCTGGCGTTCGCCGCCCGAGAGCTTAACACCCCGCTCGCCCACCATGGTCTCGTAGCCCTTGGGCAGGTTCATGATGAAATCATGAGCGCTGGCCTGGCGGGCGGCCTGCTCGATCTGGGCGCGGCTGGCACCAGGGCGGGCATAGGCGATGTTTTCGGCCAGGGTGCGGTGAAACAGGATCGGCTCCTGCTGCACGATGGCGATCTGGCTGCGCAGCGAGGATTGCTGCACATCGGCGATGTTCTGCCCGTCGATCAGGATCGCACCGGCATTGACGTCGTAGAGGCGCTGGATCAGCTTGACGAAAGTGGTCTTGCCCGAGCCGGAATGGCCGACCAGGCCCACCCGCTCGCCTGGCGCGATCTTAACCGAAAAGTCGCGATAAAGCGGGCTGGCATGCGAGCCATACTGGAAGGTGATGTGGTCGAACGCGATCGCACCCGCAGTGATGCGGATCGGCTTGGCACCGGGCTTGTCATCGATACCGAGCGGCTCGTGATTGAGACGCACCAGTTCTTCCATGTCGTTGACCGAGCGCTGCAGGTTGCGGATGTGTTGGCCGACATCGCGCAGATGCCCCTGCAGCACAAAGAACATGGTGAGAACAAAGGTGATGTCGCCCGGCGAAGCGGCACCCTGGCGCCAGAGCAGCAGGGCCGTGCCGAGGACCGCGGCCTGCATCAGCGCCATCATGGCGCCCTGCACGCCGCCATTGATCGTGCCACGGGTCCAGACCCGGCGGGTGCGCGAGCGCCATTTGGCGACGACACTTTCGAGCCGGCGCTCCTCACGCTCCTCGGCGCCGAACGCCTTGACCACCGAATTGCAGCTCACCGCGTCGGCCAGCGCGCCGCCCATGCGGGTATCCCAGGCATTGGCAAGGGCGCCGGCGGGGGCAACGAAATTGACCGACATCAGCACGGTGACGGTGACAAAGATGATCGAGCCGATGCCGACGACAAGGCCCATGACCGGCCAAGCCAGGCCCAGGATGACGGTGGCGCCGATCAACATCAGCAAGGAAGGCCAAAGAGCCACCAGCAGCGTATCGTTGAGCAGATCAATGGCGCCATTGCCGCGCGTGATCTTGCGCACGGTGGAGCCGGCAAAGCTGTTGGCGTGCCAATCGGTCGAGAAGCGCTGCACCCGATGGAAAGCGGTATTCACCACATTGCTCATGATGCGCAGGGTGAAGGGAATGATGTTGAAGTAAACGAGCTGGCGCAGCACGACCGAGCTCAGATAGAGCCCGACCATGGTCCAAAAGGCGATCACCGCCGTCCACCAAAAGCTCTCGTCCTGCCCCGAACCCGAGGCCACGGCATCAACGAGGCGCCCGGCAAAAATGGGCGTCAGCGCTTCGGCCAGCGTTGCCAGCAGTACGAGGGTCGCGATGGTGGCGATGCGCCAGGGCTGGCCCCGCCAATGGGCGAAGGTGAAGCCGAGCACGTCGCGAAAGGCATCGGCGCGGAAAGGAAGCTTGTTTGACGACATTGGGGGTTTCCGGCGGCGTTGGCGCACCGGTCCTCGATGGCAATGGGAGAAACGCACAACCGGAAGGGGCAAACGGGCCCAGGTATAGTTCGGGTTGTACGGAAAAATGCGGCGCTGCTACAGGCCGCGCGGGTGGACGCGCTAGTTTAGCGTCGACCCGAAAGGGAAACGGTGATCGATACTGTCATGCAACGCCTCCCCCATTCGGAACAGGGGATGGTTCTTAGAGGATGAGCGCGGCTTTGCCAAGACCCAAACTCACGCCGCCGTGAGAGGGCATTGCTGCGTAGGCCAAAAAAACAGCGGCGCCGCTTCCGGACAGGAAGCCGCGCCGCTGGTGGGGGTGGAGTGCCGGGAGGTCGTGCGAGGGCCCGGCCGAGACAATCAAAGCGTATCGGTGGTGTACTCGCCATAAGCCAGGGCGGCCATGAAGGCAGCGAACATGGCGACGATGGCGGCGACGATGAAGAAGGTCATTTCCGGCTCTCCGTGGTTGTTGGAGAGGGTTTTACCGCCGACACGCGCTAGGCTTTTTGATCTAGATCAAAGGGCGTGGCGTTTTGGCTGGCAGGGGCGGATGGGAGCGAGTAGTTTGCGCGCAATCATCCACTGCTTCGGTTTTATGCCCATGACCACCACCGGCCCAATCGACCCCGTCAAGCTCGACAAACTGGCGGAAGTTGCCATCAAGGTGGGGCTGCAGCTGCAGCCCGGACAGGATTTGGTGATGACGGCGCCGCTCAGCGCCGTGCCGCTGGTGCGCCGCATCACCGAGCATGCCTACAAGGCAGGCGCGGGCCTCGTGACCACGATCTATGCCGACGAGGAAGCAACTCTGGCGCGCTACAAATACGGGCAGGACGCGAGCTTTGATCGCGCGGCGGGCTGGCTCTATCAGGGCATGGCCGACGCCTTCAAGAACAACGCGGCGCGCCTGGCGATTTCGGGCGACAATCCGATGATGCTGGCCGGCCAGGACCCCGACAAGGTGGGCCGAGCCAATCGCGCCAATTCCGCCGCCTATAAGCCCGCGTTGCAGCTGATCACCGGGTTCGACATCAACTGGAATATCGTCTCCTATCCCGGGGCCGCCTGGGCCAAGCTGGTGTTCCCCAATGACAGCGAAGAGGTGGCGGTGGGCAAGCTTGCCGACGCCATTTTTGCCGCGAGCCGCGTCGACCAGGACGACCCGATCGCCGCCTGGGCCGAGCACAATGCCAATCTCAAGCGCCGCTGGACCTGGCTCAATGGCAAGGCGTTTTCGGCCCTGCATTATACCGGGCCGGGCACCGATTTGACGGTGGGCCTTGCCGATGGGCATCGCTGGAAGGGCGGCGCTTCGGAAGCCAAGAACGGCATCACCTGCAACCCCAATATCCCCACCGAAGAAGTGTTCACCACCCCCCACCGGCTGCGCGTCGATGGCTATGTGGCGGCCACCAAGCCGCTGTCGCATAATGGCGCGCTGATCGAGGACATGCAGGCGCGCTTCGAGGGCGGGCGGCTGGTGGAGCTCAAGGCATCCAAGGGGCAGGATATCTTCAACAAAGTGCTCGACACCGATGAGGGCGCGCGTCGCCTGGGTGAAGTGGCACTGGTGCCCCATTCCTCGCCGATTTCGGCTTCGGGGATCTTGTTCTTCAACACGCTTTATGACGAAAACGCCTCCTGCCATATCGCGCAGGGCCAGTGCTATTCGGATTGTTTCGTGGGTGGCAAGGATCTGAGCCAGGAGCAGATCAACGCCCAGGGCGGCAACAGCTCCAATATCCATATCGACTGGATGATCGGCTCGGACAAGATCGACATCGATGGCGTGCATGCCGATGGCTCGCGCGAGCCGGTGATGCGCGGGGGCGAATGGGCTTAGCGCGGCGCGTTTACCGCGCCATCATCGCCGCAAGCCTCTTGCTGGTGCTGGTGTGCGGCGGCATGGCTTTCGATATCTGGCGTTATGGCGAAGCGAGCTCGGCCGAGCCCGCTGACGCCGCCTTGGTGCTGGGCGCAGCTGTGATCGGGGAGCGGCCAACGCCGGTGCTCGAGGAGCGGCTGCGCCATGCCCAGGAGCTGCACCAGCGCGGGCAGGTCAGGCAGATCGTGGTGACGGGCGGCCTCAGCCCCGAAGACGATTTGACCGAGGCGGAAGCGAGCCGGCGGTGGCTGGTGGCGCGGGGCGTGCCCGATGCGGACGTGGTCCTGGAAGACCAGTCGCGCACGACCAACGAGAACCTCGCCTTTGGCAAGGCGGTGCTGGAGGCGCATGGGATCGGCAGCATCCTCATCGTTTCCGACCCTATCCATATGCGCCGCGCGATCATGATCGCGGACCGGCTGGGGCTGGCCGCGCGCCCCTCCCCTACGCCCACGACCCGCTATCGCAGCTGGCAGACCCAAGTGCCGTTTCTGGCCAAGGAAGTGTGGTTCATGGCGCAGTATCTCGTGACGGGGATGTAGCGGGGCTAATCCAGCGGCTTGAGGCCGGCGAGGAGCGTCGGCAAGAGTTCGGTGACGGTGGGGTGGATGTGCATCGTCTGCGTCAGCGAGGTGTAGGGCAGATCGCCGGTCATCAGCTGCAGCAGCGATTGCACCACCTCGTCGCCCCGGATGCCCAGGATCGCGGCGCCGAGGATGCGCTGGGT
>JAQSXP010000051.1 GCA_029256605.1 Devosia sp.
CGTGATGCCGTGTTCCTCGTTATAGGCGATCTGCTTTTCGCGGCGGCGATTGGTTTCGGCGAGCGCGCGTTCCATGGAGCCGGTGATGTTGTCGGCATACAGGATCACCCGCCCGTCGACATTGCGCGCGGCGCGGCCGATGGTCTGGATCAAGGAGGTTTCCGAGCGCAGGAAGCCTTCCTTGTCCGCGTCGAGAATGGCGACAAGGCCGCATTCGGGAATGTCGAGACCTTCGCGCAGGAGGTTGATGCCGACAAGGACGTCGAAGGCGCCCAGGCGCAGGTCGCGGATGATCTCGATGCGCTCGATGGTGTCGATGTCCGAGTGCATGTAGCGCACGCGGATGCCCTGTTCGTGCATGTATTCGGTGAGGTCCTCGGCCATTTTCTTGGTGAGGACGGTGCAGAGCGTGCGGTAGCCGGTTTTGCTGACCTGGCGGATTTCGTCGATGACGTCATCGACCTGGGTTTTGGCCGGGCGGATTTCGACGGGCGGATCGATGAGGCCGGTGGGGCGGATCACCTGTTCGGCAAAAACGCCCCCGGTCTGGTCCATCTCCCAGGAGCCGGGGGTGGCCGAAACATAGACCGACTGCGGGCGCATGGCGTTCCATTCCTCAAAGCGCAGCGGACGGTTGTCCATGCAGGAGGGCAGGCGGAAGCCATATTCGGCCAGCGTGGCCTTGCGCCGCAGGTCGCCGCGATACATGGCGCCGAGCTGGCCGATGGTGACGTGGGATTCGTCGACAAACACGAGGGCGTTGTCGGGGAGATATTCGAAGAGGGTCGGGGGCGGCTCGCCGGGCTTGCGGCCCGAGAAATAGCGCGAATAGTTTTCGATGCCGGCGCAGGAGCCGGTGGCTTCCATCATTTCGAGATCAAACAGCGTGCGCTGCTCGACGCGCTGGGCTTCGAGGAAGCGGCCGGCGCCGTTGAGCTCCTGCAGGCGCGCATTGAGCTCGGCGCGGATCAGCTTGATCGCCTGGTTCATGGTGGTGCGCGGCGTCACGTGGTGGGAATTGGCGAAGACGCGGATGAAGGTGAGGTCGGCGGACTTCTTGCCCGTCAGGGGATCGAATTCGGTGATGGATTCGATCTCGTTGCCAAAGAGGGTGATGCGCCAGGCGGCGGCTTCATAGTGGGCGGGGAAGAGTTCCACGGTGTCGCCGCGCACCCGGAAGGTGCCGCGCACAAAGCCGGTATCGCCGCGCTTGTATTGCAGGGCCACGAGCTTGGCGAGCAGCTCGCGCTGGTCGATCTTTTCGCCCTTTTGCACATCGATGGTCATGGCGGTGTAGTCTTCCACCGAGCCGATGCCGTAGATGCACGAGACCGAGGAGATGATGATGACGTCGTCGCGCTCGAGGATCGCCCGGGTCGCCGAGTGGCGCATGCGGTCGATCTGCTCGTTGATGGTGGATTCCTTTTCGATATAGGTGTCCGTGCGCGGCACATAGGCCTCGGGCTGGTAGTAGTCGTAATAGGACACGAAATATTCGACGGCGTTGTCGGGGAAGAAGCTCTTGAACTCGCCGTAAAGCTGGGCGGCGAGGGTCTTGTTGGGCGCAAGGATCAGCGCCGGGCGATTGGTGCGCGCGATCACCTGGGCGGCGGTGAAGGTCTTGCCCGAACCGGTGACGCCGAGGAGGACCTGGTCGGTTTCGCCATTCTCGATGCCTTCAACCAGTTCGGCAATGGCGGTGGGCTGGTCGCCGGCCGGGACATAGTCGGTGGCGAGGCGGAAGGGCTTGCCACCCATGCGCTTGTTGAGGCGGTTCTGCGCCTTGTGGGGCACCCAGGGCGAGGAGCCCTCCACTTCCTTGCGGCCATGCAGGATGATCTGCTCGAGCGCCTTGACGGTCGCGGTGACGCCCACGGTCTGGGCGTTGGAGACGTCCTCGTTCTTTTTGGCCTTGGCCTTCTTGGTGGCGGCGGTGAGGGCCGCCCGAATCTCGGCCGTGGCTTCCGGATCGGCAGCGGCGGCGCGGCTGATGTCGCGGGCGCTCAGCGCCTTGGCGGAGGGCACATGGCCAAAGCCGGCCTGGGGGGCTTCACCCATGCCCGAGAAATCGGGGCGGACCACGGAATTGATCTTGGTCTTGCCGGTCTTTTTGGCCATGCCGGTGGCGGTGTCGTGGCTGGCCTTGGTGGTGCGGCGCTTTTCCAGCGCCGTCTTGGGCTTGGCGGCTTCCTTGGCAGCTTCGTCGGCGGCAGCGGCGGCAGCCTGATCGGCGCGATCCAGCGCGCGCTTGTTGCGCATGCGCTCGGCGTACAGGGGTTTGCTCGCGGCGAGGTCCTCGGCCTTTTCGATCTCGCCCAGGAAATCGTCGATGGAAAATTCGGCTTTGCCGGGACGTGCGGACTTGTCGGCCATAAGACACCAATGCTCGGGAAGGCACCTGATGTGGGAAACGGTGCCGCAAATTGCAACGTTCCCCACCTTAACAGGTGGTGAACGGAGACGGAACAGGGGTGCTGACAGCCTTTGGCAGGAGCACGCAGTGTTGAAGCCCGTTAGCATGATGAACAAAGGCGCGGCCCGGCCGTTGTGGGGGCGACACCGGAGCACCGAGCCCATGAACCAAGACCAGCCCCAGGCGGAAAGCCCCACCAAGCAGGCCGCAGAGGGCTTATCGCCGGCGCTGACGCGCAATATCGATGCGATCATGGAGCGGCGACGCGAAAGCGCACGCGCGGCCTCGCTCGAGGAACGGGCGGCGGCGGCGATCAGCAAATTCGCCGGCTCCATGATGTTTGTTTACATCCATATCGTCTTTTTCGGGCTGTGGATCGCCATCAATCTGGGGTGGCTGCCGATCATCCCGCCCTGGGATCCGTCGCTGGTGGTGCTGGCAATGGAGGCTTCGGTGGAGGCGATTTTCCTCAGCACCTTTGTGCTCATCAACCAGAACCGGATGGCGGCCGAGGACAATATCCGCGCCGATCTCGACCTGCAGGTGAGCTTGCTCAACGAGCATGAAACCACGCGGCTCATCGAGCTGGTGAGCGCGATTGCGCGCAAGCTCGATATCCATACGGAGGCCGATGAGGAGATCAGCGAACTCGAGCGGGATGTGTCGCCCGAGGCCGTGATGGACCGCATTGCCGATGCGGAGGAGAAGGCGGAGGTGTGAGGGGGTTTGGCGTTTTGTCAGCTCGTGCAGGACGTCGGCTGGTGCTTCCGTTCCCTAAGGAGAGGGATTGAGGGAGGGGCACGGTTGGGCCGGTGCGCCGCGACCTCGAGTGGAGGGTCGGAGATCGGTGATGGAGCCGAGGGACCCCCACCCCGGCCCTCCCCTCAAGGGGGAGGGAGGGCAGAGCCCTGGCTCTTGTGCTTGGGAGAGGCTGTTTGGGTGGTTGGTGGTACTGGCCGTGATCCAGCCGAGGGCGGGGCCTGCACCTTCACCCTTGGCCATTCGAGCATAGCTCTCATGGCCTTCTCGCCTCCAATCGCTCCACTGGAGCGATTGGCCGCCGCCGCGGACGGGTCGAAGTCCCCCAAGGGGGAGGGAGGGCAGAGCGCGATGTATCGGACTTGGAGCCAGCGCGGCTCGCGCCCTTAGTAGACTTCGATCGAGGAGAGGGCCTTGTTGAGGTATTGATCGAGGCGGGGCTGGCTGTGGGTGATGCGTTCGCAGTAGCTCTGGAAGAAGCGGTCGCGGCAGGCGGCGACGGCGACTTTGCCTTCGATGCGCACGGAGGAATAACGGTTGTCGGCGCCGATCAGCAGCAGGTCTTCGATCTTGGCGCCCGGGTCGAGGCAGAGAGCGCCGCCGGTGTAGTTCTCGCCCTCGTAAAAGCAAACCTGCTTGGGTGCGGGGCGCTCAAAGGTCCATTCGTTCCACTCGATGCCGCGGGGGTCCTTGCCGAAATCGACGGCGTGGATCGACGTCCAACCGCGACCGCCAGGGCCATCGATCATGCACCACACCTTTTGGCAGCGCAGAACCTTAATGCGCTGTTCGGCCGGGATCTGCCCCAGGATGGGATATTCGCGGCCGGGACCCTGGTGGAGGGTGGCGGGCTTGGTGGTCCAGCCCAGGCTCCCCGATTCGGTGGCGGCCTGCGCGGGCAGGGCGGCTCCGAGCAGGGAAAGGCCAGCAGTGGCGAGGAAAACGAGGGTGCGAAGAAGATTGGGCATGACGCTGTTCCACAACAAGGCTGGGCCCGGGGACACTAGCGCGGCACCGGGACAAGGCCAAGGTTTATCGGAATCGGGGATGTGAAAAAGGCGCCATCTTTGGGATGGCGCCTCGTTTGGGCTGCAGCGCGCGATCAGCGAACGCGGATCGAGGCGATGTAGTCGTCGAAGTCACCGAGCGAGGAAGCGCTGGTGGTGTAGGTGCGGCAATTGCGGAAGTTCACTTCCGAGCAGACCTGGACGCGCAGCCCATCGGGGTTGTCGATGGAGGAGATACGATCGGCGAAGCTGCCCAGGTTGCGCACGCTGTCGCCTTCTTCAAGGCACTGGCTTTCGCCGCGGAAGCGGGTGCGGTCGTAGAAGCAGACTTCGGCGAATTCTTCTTCATACACGGGCGGTGCCGGTGGGCGCGGGCGGCCTGGAGGATTGCGGTCATTGCCGACGCCGATATTGATCTGGGGGCCCCCGGGGCCGGTGGAGAAGCCAAAGGACAGGCCGGGCTGGCCGGAGTTCACCGGGCGGCCATTGGCGCTCAGATACTGGGCAGACACCCAACCGTCAGGGCCGGGCTTGGCGATATAGCACCAGGAGCCTTCGCACTGCTGCACATCCACATTGGTGCCGGAGCGGACGGTATCGACCACCGCATAACTGCCGCCTGGGCCCGAACGCACATTGACATTGCTGGTGACGGTGCCGGGAGCCGCCTGGGCAGCCGCAGGCAGGAAGACGATCACGGCGGTGGCTGCGACGGCAATACCCGTAGCCGCCGTCTTGAGCAGCTTGCGGTTGTAGCGGTTCATCCTTGAACTCCTGTTATAATTCTTGGCCGTGTACCGTAGTCGGCGCAACGGCAGTGACGCTGTAGCTGGTTGTTGTTGTTGCTAAAACGAGGCCGGAAACAAACGGTTCCGGCCAGCAAGCAAGACTGTTCAACTGTGTTGTTTTTAGTAAACGTCGAGCGAGGAGATGCGGCGATCGAGTTCGCGCGGCAGCCGCGCCGTGTCGCGCCGGAGGGTAGCGCAGGCGCCCGCCAGGTCCTCGTCGCGGCACACATCGACACGGGCACCGCCATAGATTTCGACCGAGCGGAAGCTGTCCTCCCATTCAAGCGGGAGGTAGTCGTAGGTTTCGCCTTCGGTGACGCAGAACTGCTCGCCGCGGAAATCGGGGCGGGTGTAGAAACAGGCGCCGGCTTCCTCGTCGTCAAAGGCTGGCGGCGGCGGCGGTGGCGGAAATGGCCCGCGGTCGCGCGGCGGGGGCAAGGGGCGGCCCGAGCCGCCAAAGTTGAACTCCAGATCAAAGCCATCGTCCGGGCCAAGCTGGGCCTGCGCCTGGCGGCCGATCACCACGAAGGCGCTGGAGACCCAGCCGGACATGCCGGCGCTCGTTATCTGGCACCAGCCGGCGCTGCATTGGCCCACATCAACGGTGTTGTTGGCAAAAAGCGAGCCGACCACGGGATGCTGGGTGCTGGGGCCAGAGCGGACATTGACATTGGTGGAGACGCTGGCCGGGGCCGCGGCGGCGCCGACGGCGCCCGCGAGCAAGGCGGCGATGGTGGTGATCAAACCGAGACGAACAGACTTCATCGATGGCTCCCCTTGCTGCGCCGGCTCTTTGAACCGGCGTGGTGATCTAAGCCGATGGCAGCTGAATGCGCGCTGAACGATCCGGTTCGATAAAAGTCAGGTAATCCTTCGCTTGCGCCCATCTTCGCCCATGGCGACGTAGACGAAGTGCCCTTGCGTGACCTTGACGCGGTCGTCGCGCCGCTCGCGCCGGGCCCAGGCTTCGATGGCGATGGTGACCGAGGTGGTGCCGACGCGTTCAACGGCGGTGTAGACGCACAGGATATCGCCCACCTTGACGGGAGCGATGAAGGTCATGGCCTCGACAGCAACGGTGACGACGCGGCCGCCGACGCGTTCCACCGCGGCAATGGCGCCGGCAATATCCATCTGGCTCATCACCCAACCGCCAAAGATGTCGCCGGCGGGATTGGCATCGGCGGGCATGGCGAGGGTGCGGATGGTGAGGGCGCCCGAGGGTTCGCTTGAGGGGGTGGTCTGGGCGGGGATCATGAGGAGGGTCCTTTCACGGGCCAGCGGCCAACGGCTTCTTCCCAGTGCATGCGACAAAGGGAGAGATAAACGGACTTTTCGATCGCGACCTGGTCGCCGGCGGTGAGGACGCGGCCGGAAGGATCCTGGCGCACCACCATGGTGGCCTTGCGCCCGCAGGAACAGATGGTGCGAATTTCGCGCAGGATATCGGCAATGGCCAGCAGTTCGGACGAGCCGGGAAAGAGCTTGCCCTGGAAATCGGTGCGCAGGCCGAAGCACATCACCGGAATGCGCAGGCGATCGGCGACGCGGGCGAGCTGCCAGACCTGTTCGGGCGAGAGGAACTGGGCTTCATCGACAAAGACGCAATCGACCTTGGCGCTTTCGGTGGCGTCGTGGACGGCGAGGTAGAGATCGTCGGTCTCGGAATAAAGCTGCGCGGGTTCGGCGATGCCGATGCGCGAGCTGATCTGGCCGACGCCATCACTGGCATAAAGGGCGGAGGTGAAGAGAAGCGCGTTCATGCCGCGCTCGCGGTAGTTATAGGCCGCCTGGAGCAGGAGCGTGGATTTGCCCGCATTCATTGCGGCGTAGGAGAAATAAAGCTTGGCCATGGGCTGGTTGTGCCGGAGCGGGCCCGGGGGTGCGAGGGAATTTACCTTGTGGTCCACAACAAACTGCTGGCGGGGCAGAGGGGTTGCGCGACGCGCGCGCAACCGTGTTGCGCGGGGTGCGTGCGGGCTAGGTCGTGACGGCCTCGGCGCGGGCGCGACGGCGCAGAAGAATGGGCGGCAGCACTTCGCCCAGGAGGATGGCGAGGAAAATGACGAGGGCGCCGAAATAGCCGATGGGCAGGAGGCGTTCGCCCAGGAGCAAAGCGGCCCCCAGGGCGGCGAAGAGGGCTTCGGAGGACAGCACCAGCGCGGCATTGGTGGCGGGCACATATTGCTGGGCGACGGCCTGAAGGGTGAAGCCGATCGCGGTCGAGGCGATGCCGGCATAGGCGACGGCGAGCCATTGCTCGCCAATCTGGGCGAGGGTGGGGGCTTCAAAGGCAAGGGCGAGGAGCGTGGAGGCGAGGCCGGCCAGAATAAAGGTGCCGCAGGTGATGGCGAGGGGCAGGCCGGTGCGGCTGGCGATGGCACCGAGCATCAGCACATGGATGGCCCAGAACACGGCGCAAAGCACGATCAGCGCATCGCCGATATTGAGCTGATCGAGACGGGCGCCGTTGAGGAGGTAAATGCCGACCAAGGCGAGGGCAACGCCGATCAGCACCAGCGGATGGGGCTGGACGCGAAAAACGAGGAAGGCGATCAGGGGCACGAACAGCACGTAAAGCCCGGTGAGAAAGCCACCATTGGTGACGGTGGTGCTGGCGAGGCCCACCTGCTGCAGCCAGCTGCCGATGAAGAATACCAGCGTCATAGCCCCAACAAACATCCAGTCGCGGCGCGAGAGGGTGGCGGCTTTGGTGCGCCGTTCGCGCAAAGCGAGGGGCAGGAGCAGGATGCCGCCGATGATGAAGCGCACGCCGGTGAAGCTGAGCGGGCCCATGGAGAGCATGGCGCTTTTCTGCGCGATGAAACCAAAGCCCCAGAGGGCGGTGGCGAGCAGCAGGCAAAGGGTGGCAGTGGCGCGAGTCATGGCGGTTCCGGTCGGCTGCCCGCTATAGCTAGAGCAAGCCGGGGGGAAAGCAAACCCCGCGAACCGGTGGTGGCGTGGAGGCGGTGCCGCGCCCTCCGGAGGCAGAAGCGCGCGGCACCCTTGCGATTAGCCGCGAATGGGCGGAGCCGGGTCAGCCGGAGCGGCGGGTGGCGCCGGCGGCTGGCTGGGCGGGGCTGGAGGCTGGTCGCCCATGGTCAGCATGGATTGCTTTTCGGGGGTGAGGCTTTCGTAAAAGGCGGTCACCGAGGGCACGACACTGGTAAGGGCCTCGAGCTGGGCGTTTTCGATGACGATCCGGCGTTGCAGCAGGTCGGGCAGGGTCAGGGGCGCGGTAGGGGTGGAGCGCTCGCTGCGGACCTGGGACGGTGGTGCGCATCTGGTCAAACAAGGGTTGCTGTTCGGCCGTGAGATTGAGGCGGTAGCCGATGCGGACGAGGGCAACCTCGATGGCTTCGGCGCCACGCTGGAAGTTGAACAAACCCGCCATGCCGCCCATCGGGCCCATGCCGCCGCGGTTCTGGGAAAAGTTCTGGCGCATGCCGGGGTTGTTGCCGCGCTCGAACTGGTTGTCCCTGCCGCCGCGATCGCCGCGCCCGCCATTCCAGCCGCCGTTGCGCTGGTTATGCCAGCCGCCGTTGCGGTGGTTGTCGCCCCGCCCGCAATCGTCGCCCATGTGGTGCCCCATCGGAGGCGCTGGGGGCTGGGCCAGGGCGGGTGCGGTGGCCGCAAGGCCGGTGGTCGCGGTGAGAAAAACCGCAAGGGCGGCGGCGGAAATCTTGTGCATCGGATTGCTCCCTGGTGTCTGGCCGGGTGGTTTGGCTCTCCCCGATGATAGTGCAACTGGGCTCTGCAGAACCTTGCGAGAAGGTGAAAGCTTGGCAAGGTTGGTAAGGTCGATCACATCGGCGCAACAAAAAGCCGGCCCTGAGGCCGGCGATTTGGGGAACAGATCGGCTGTCGTTCAGCGCCGCGGCGGCGCCGGGGGCAGGCGGCTGGGCTTGATCCGTGCGGGCGCTTCGGCGGGGAGATTGCCGCGCAGGGCAACGCGGGTGACTTCAACCAGAATGGCGAGGACCAGCAAGGTCAGCGGCACCATAAAGACGGCGATCTGGGTATCTGGTTCCTGGGCGAGGTTGGCGGCAGTGGCCGGGGTGATCCCGGCGAGAGCCGCAGCGGCGCCCCCCAGGGTCAGGAGCAAGCCCGAGGCGAAAGCGTAGAGCTTGAAGCGTTTGCGCGGGGCTGGAGTGGATTCACGCATGGGGTCGCATCTTCCTTGAAGCTGTCGGGCCCAAGCAGTGTCACCGCAATACGGTTCGATTGTGGCAGTCGGGGTCGCGCTATGTCGCGGTGCCGGCGGTGGGGCTAAGGTCCGGGAAGCGCTGAAATGCCGATTGGCGCCTCCTCTGGTGCCGGTTAGGGGGACGCCTCGTAGCGGGCGCGGGCGCTGAGCACGGTTTCGTGATGCTGGGCGGCCCAGAGGCCCAAAGCGTCGATGGGGCCGAGCAGGGATTGGCCGAGAGGCGTGAGGCTGTAGTCCACACGCGGGGGCAGGCTGGGGGTGACGACCCGCTCGAGGATGCCGTTCTTTTCCAGTTCGCGCAGCACCGAGGTGAGCGACTTCTGGGTGATGTCGCCGATTTCCCGCTTCAGTTCAGAGAAGCGCTTGGGCCGATCCTGCAGCATAGCGACGACCAGCACCGCCCATTTGCTGCCGATGATGGTCAGAATGTCGCGCGTGGCGGCGCAGTGGGGATGGCCGTGACTGAGGTATGCAGGTCTCATCGAGATCACCTCGGTATCATTGGGGTGCCGTCTTGTGCGGATGGCTTACTCTCATATACGACAGCGCGGTATCCGATGGAAACCTAAGTTTCCACAGGATGGCATTGACCGAAAACAAGGGTCGGACGCCGGAACGCCAGGAATGGCGGGCCTTCGACCTGCTTACGCGTATGAAAGACACCGCAAATGGCCCTGCAACTCAAGATCATTATTGCCAGCACCCGGCCCGGCCGCGTTGGCCCGACCGTCGCCCGTTGGGTGGACGAATATGCCCGGGCGCAGGGCAAGTTCGAGGTCGAGCTGATTGACCTGGCAGAGCTGGGCCTGCCGCTGTTCAACGAGCCCAAGCACCCCGTGCTGCAGCAATATGAGCATGAGCACACCAAGCGCTGGGCCCAGATCGTTGGCTCGGGCGATGCCTTTGTGTTCGTAACGCCCGAATATGACTACTTCCCGCCAGCGTCGGTGGTGAATGCCATCCAGTATCTGTCGCGCGAATGGACGGCCAAGCCCGCTGGTATCGTCAGCTATGGCGGGATTTCCGCCGGCTTGCGCGCCGGCCAAGTGCTGCGGCAGTTGCTCGGCAACCTCAATGTGGTGGCGCTGAGCCAATCGGTGCCGGTGCCATTCACCAACACCTTCATTGGCGAAGATGGCGTGTTCCGCCCCAATGAGCCGATGG
>JAQSXP010000422.1 GCA_029256605.1 Devosia sp.
AGCTCTACGCCCCCTGAGGCGAGAGTCGGAACCCGGTTGGCGCGATGGCGTTGCTGTCAATACGCTGACAAAGCAGCCGGGGAGGCCTGCCATGCGCCAAGATACGGTTCCGTTCGAGCATACCCATCCAGAGGTGAGCATTCCCCGCGGGTGGGTGATTCTGGCTTTGCTGGTCGCAAGCTGGTTGATCGTGATTGGGCTGGTCCAGCTGGTGCTGCAGCTCTTGGCGTTCATAACCGGCAGCTGATTGCTCCCCAAACATGGTGAACGTTTCCTTAAGTCTCCGTGACATAGAACTTGCTGCGCGTGAGTGCGGGGTGAGTCATGGTCGGCTATCAGGAGTTCGTATCGCTGTGTCAGTCCCCTGACAGCGAGGATCGGGGCCGCGCCGCCCATCTCGCCGCCATGGCGTATCTCAATCACGATGGCCCCGCCGATGAACAAGCCGCGCTTTATGCCGCGCTGATCGGCTTTCTCGATGATCCCTCGGTCAAGGTCCGCGCCGCACTCGCCTATGGCCTGCTGCACTCGCCCGAAGCACCCCGTCCCATCATCCTCGCCTTGCTGCATGACAGCGCGGTGATTGCCCGCGCCGTGCTGCAATATTCGCCCGTACTGATCGATGCCGATCTTTTTGGCCTCGTGCAATGCCGAATTCCGCGGCGCGCTGCTGGCCCGCCGCGACCTGCCGGCCGATGCCCGCCTGCTGCTGGTGCACAAGGTCAGCGCGGCCTTGCGCAACTGCCGCGTCGTCAAGGGCTCGCTCCACGCCGAGCGCCTCAATCGCCTCTTGCGCAACAGCGAAGATACCGCGGTCTCCAGCATTGGCGAGCGTGAAGCCGGGGCGGGCCCTTCGGCTTATGTTGCGAGCCTCGTGGAAACCTCACGAATCAATGCGCGCATCCTGCTCCATGCCATGGTCACCGGCCATGTGATGTTTTTCGCCGCGTGTCTCTCCGAACTCAGCACCGTGCCCCATGCCAAGGTGCTGGCCATTCTCGAGCGCGGCAGCCGCCCGGCGCTCCATGCGCTGTTGTCGCGCTGCGGGTTGGGGCAGGGGGTCGGCAATCTCCTTGCCCGCCTCGTGCTGCATGCCCGCGCCACCGACCTCGTCGACGATGCTGCCGCACGCCATTATGTGGTGACCGCTCTGACCGAGGAATTGATTGCCGAGCACGCCGGCATCATCCCGGCCGATCTTGAAGCAGCATTCGCTTACCTCAGCGAACAGAACATTGCGCTAGCGCGCCAGGCCGCCCGCGGCGTCATGGCCGCCTTTGCCGAGCAAGCCTGCCTTGATCGCGCGCTGCCAGCGCCCGAGATCGAATCGATCGCGCTGCCCGCGGCGTAAGCCGCTAGAAACGGAACTGCTCGCTCAACACCCGCTCCTCAAGGCTCGTGCCGGGGTCGAACAGCAGCGTCACCCCATGCGAGCGATCTTCGTGCACGGTGACTTCGAGCACGTTCTGGAATTCGACATTGTCAGCCACCGCGCTCACCGGCCGCTTGGCCGCTTCCCGGGTGACGAACTTGACGACCGCGCGGTTGGAGAGGATCGCCCCGCGCCACCGGCGAGGCCGGAATGGGGAAATCGGCGTCAGCGCCAGGAGCGGCGCTTCGATCGGCAGGATCGGCCCATGCGCCGAAAGGTTATAGGCGGTCGAGCCGGCTGGCGTCGACAACAACGCCCCGTCGCAGATCAGCTCTTCGAGCCGGGTTTCCCCATCCACGATGATCTGGATCTTGGCCGCCTGATAGGACGAGCGGAACAGCGACACTTCGTTGAGCGCCAGCGCCGTTCGCGTATTACCCGCCACATCGAGCGCTTTCATGGAGAGCGGATAGATCCGGGTCTGCTGCACGGCCGCCAGGCGCTCGTCGAGCCCGTCTTCGGAAAAGGCGTTCATCATGAACCCGACCGAGCCGAAATTCATGCCATAGACCGGAATATCGCGCCGCATCACCTGGTGCAGGGTCTGCAGCATCAAGCCATCGCCACCCAGCGCCACCACATATTCGGTTTCCTCCATCGGGTAATCGCCATAGCGCTGCCGCAGCCGCTGCGCTGCCGCCTCCGCGTCGGGTGTGCCATTGGTGACAAAGCAAATACGAGGCGGGGCTGACGCGGCCAAAGCTGCACTCCAAAGGGGAGCTCGCGCGCAATGCTAGAGGGCCCCCGGCGCCGGTATAGCTCAGTTGGTAGAGCACCTGATTTGTAATCAGGGGGTCGCGGGTTCGAACCCTGCTGCCGGCACCATGATCACCCCCTACTCAGCAGCTTTGACGGCATCGCAGCCTTGCGTTGTGCCGGTCAGTCCCCGACATGGCTGAGGCCTTGGGGGTGCTTTTCGGTGTTGCGGCGTCCCTTGCCCGGCTGGATCAGGCCCGCATATACTTTTTCGGC
The DNA here is from genome assembly GCA_029256605.1 of Devosia sp. GTDB lineage: Bacteria > Pseudomonadota > Alphaproteobacteria > Rhizobiales > Devosiaceae > Devosia. The sequence continues at coordinate 2,405 of JAQSXP010000422.1, forward strand.
GAGGCCATAGCTGTGGCCGGTAAAGCGCTCCAGCCGTTTCCGGCTGCGGATGGTGATGTAGCCGCGCTCAGCGCAAATGAACCCCTGGCCCTCGAGCAGGTGCAAAGCATTGATGACGTTGGGCCGGCGCACGCCCAGCATCAGGGCGAGAAATTCATGGGTCAGCGCCATTTCATCGCTCATCACCCGGTCCTGGCACATCAGCAGCCAGCGCGCCAAGCGCTGCTCGATGTCGTGGGTGGAATTGGAGAGCGCGGTCAGGCTGGTTTGGATGCTGAGCGCATAGAGTAGGCCAGCATGATGCGCCGGAAGGATTGACGCTCTTCCATGGCCTGGGCGAACACTTCGGAAGGCAGCCGCAGGCCATCCGCTTCCACCTGCACAAAGGACACATGGAAGTTTCGGCGGATGCCAAGAGCGGCACCAAAGGGCGTGAAGCCATCAAAACCCAGCAGGCCGACTTCGAGCCGAGGCCGGAGGGCGTTTCGGCGAGTGTCGTGCCGATCCCCGACTCAAAGAAGTAGATCCACTCCGTGTCCTGGGCCAAACCGGCAAGCTCGTAGTTGCGCGGCAACTGACAATGCTCGAGGAACCGGGCGATGTGGTCGAAGTCACTATCGTTGAGGGTAGCCAGAAGACGGTTCTTTACGTCCTGCCGCCGCAAGGTTGGCGCCGGTGCCGTCATCTTTTTCATCTCCCTAACGCATGGCTATCAAGCGCTCAGCCCCAAGCCGATTCCGGCGCCGGAACCAAGCGGGGGCGGGGCGTATCGGGAGAAAAACGCGGTGGGTGAGGTTGCTTCACCGGTCCTGCTGGTCGTTCCAGCCATGGGCCCAGAGGAGGCCGATGATTGCGCCCTTGCAGGAGGGCAGGATGGCCAGCGGAACAATGATGGCGAGCGGGACCAGGCAGATAGAGGTAAACCAGCGGACTGCCCGCGCCGCTGAGCTCCATCTATGCACCGTGAAGGGTCAGTTTCGGTCTCTATTGCTGTGCCGCCAATAGCGCTCCGGTGGCGGCTTGGAGGCCTCCGACCGCTTCGCCGTAGCCGGTGTCCACTACGGCTTGGAAGATGCGCTTGGCTTCCGCAAAGCGGCGGAGGTGGTAGTAGCTCCAGGCGCGCAGGGTGAGGAGATCGTTACGCTCGGCCGCAAACTGGGCCCGCTGGTCGAGCAAGGTCAGGGCACGTGCATAATCGCCGATATTGTAGGCGCTCGTTGCCTTCTGCGTCAGGATCGAG
>JAQSXP010000423.1 GCA_029256605.1 Devosia sp.
CGCCAGCGCCGCAGCGTCCATTCTGGCCTCGCGTGCCTTTGCCGCCGCGCCCCCGCTGGAACAGAAGGACACCTACAAGGTCGGCTTTGCCCAGACCGAAAGCAACAATCCCTGGCGGCTCGCGCAAACCAAGTCCATGCAGGACGAAGCCGCCGCCCGCGGCTGGCAGCTGGTTTATACCGATGCGGCGGGCTCCGCCGCCAAGCAGGTGGCCGACGTCAATTCCATGATTGCCCAGGGCGTGGATCTGATCTTCCTCGCCCCGCGCGAAGAAAAGCCGCTGATCCCCGCCATCATGGCCGCCAAGGGCGCTGGCATTCCAATCATCCTGCTCGATCGCAATGTGGACCAGAGCCTCGCCAAGCCCGGCGAAGACTACGTGACCTTCATCGGCTCCAATTTCGTCGAAGAAGGCCAGCGCGTCGCCGAATATTTGGTTGGTCTCGGCCTCGACAAAAAGGTCATCATCGAACTCGAAGGCACTACCGGTTCCTCACCGGCCAATGACCGCAAGAAGGGCTTTGATGACATCATTGCCCAGCATTCGGACTTCCAGATCGTGGCCTCCCAGTCCGGCGACTTCGCCCGCGACAAGGGCCGCCAGGTGGCCGAAACCCTGCTGCAGGCTCATCCCGACGCCAATGTCATCTATGCCCACAATGACGAGATGGCCATCGGCGCCATTGCCGCCCTGGAAGCGGCTGGCCGCACCGCCGGGCGCGACGATTGCCTCGTCTTCTCCATCGATGGCGGCAAGGAAGCCGTGCAGCTCGTGGTCGATGGCAAGATCGAAGCCGTGGTCGAGTGCAACCCACGCTTTGGCCCCAAGGCCTTCGATACCGCCGTGGCTTATGCCGCTGGCGAAACCATCCCGCCCGTGATCATCAATCCCGACGAGATGTATACGCCCGAAAACGCCGCCGACCTGCTCGACACTGCCTACTGATCGCAAGGTGACGGGCATCCGTCCTTTGGGCGGGTGCCCCCGTTTTTCGGAGTTCCAGCATGGCCGAAGATCTGCTGCTCTCGATGACCGGCATCGACAAGCGCTTCGCCGGCATCCCCGCCTTGTCAGGCGCTTCCCTTGAGGTCCGCCCCGGCGAAGTGCACGCCCTGATCGGCCAGAACGGCGCCGGCAAATCCACCATGATCAAGGTGCTGACCGGCTATCACAAGCGTGATGGCGGCGAGGTCCTGTTTGCCGGCCAACCCTTTGAAGTGGGCTCCCCCCATGAAGCCCAGTCGCGCGGCATCAGCACCATCTACCAGGAAATCAACCTCGTCCCCTTCCGCTCGCTCACCGAGAATATTTGCCTGGGCCGCGAAGCGCGCCGCTTTGGCATGCTCGATTGGAACGCCATGCACGCCGAAGCGCAACGCCTGCTTGCGAGCTTCGGCATCACCGTCGATGTCCGCCGCCCCTTGATGGATTTCAACACCGCCACCCAGCAGATGGTGGCCATTGCTCGCGCCATCGGCTTTTCCGCCCGCCTCGTCATCATGGACGAGCCCACCTCGTCGCTCGACGAGGGTGAAGTCGCCATGCTGTTCAAGGTCGTCCGCCAACTCAAGGCCGACGGCGTTTCCGTCATCTTTGTCAGCCACAAGCTCGATGAGCTCTACGAGGTGTGCGACCGCGTCACCATCATGCGCGATGGCCGCACCGTGCGCACCGCCCAGCAAGGCCGAAGGCCACGCCACCGCCTTCACCGAACGGCACCGCGAGGCGGGGGAAACCGTCTTTGCCGCCCGCAACCTGGCCGCCCGGCAGGCGGTGCAGGATGTCAGCTTCGATGTCGCGCGCGGCGAGATCGTCGGTTTTGCCGGCTTGTTGGGGGCAGGGCGCACTGAAACCGCCCGCCTCGTCTTCGGCATCGATCGCGCCCGCGCCGGCGCCATGCAGATGGGCCACCAGCCCTACGCCCCCGGCCGCGCCAAGGACGCCATTGCCGCCGGCATGGGCTTTGTCACCGAGGACCGCAAGGCCGAAGGGATCGTGCCCGAACTCAGCGTCGCCGAAAACATGACCCTCGCCCTTCTGCCGCGCATCAGCAAGAACGGGATCGTTTCCGAAACCGAGCAGCGCGAACTGGTCGAGCGCTTCATCGCCCAGCTCGGCATCAAATGCTCCGGACCCAACCAGAAGATCCGCGAACTGTCCGGCGGCAACCAGCAAAAAGTGCTGCTGGCCCGCTGGCTCGCCACCAATCCCAAGCTCCTGATCCTTGATGAACCCACCCGCGGCATCGATGTGGGCGCCAAGGGCGAAATCCAGCGCCTGATCCGCTCCCTCGCCGATCAGGGCTTGGCCGTCCTTATGATCTCCTCCGAACTCGAGGAGGTCGTCGAAGGCGCCGACCGCGTCTTCGTGCTGCGCGAGGGCCGCACCGTCGCCGAACTCACCGGCAGCGAGATCACCGAAGAGCGCGTGCTCGACGCCATGGCTCATGGCCATTCCACCCGAACCGAGCAGGTGCAGGCGTGACCGCAACTCTTCCCGCCCCGCGCGCCGCCGAGCGCCGCCCCTTTGACGTCTTCGATTTCCTTTCGCGCTACGGCACGCTGATCGCGCTCGGGCTGTTGCTGGTCTTCAACCTGATCTTCACCCGCAACTTCGCCACCGTCCAAACCCTCAACGTCAACCTTACCCAGGTCTGCACCATTGTCATCGTCGCCGTCGGCATGACCATGGTCATCGGCACCGGCGGCATCGACCT
>JAQSXP010000424.1 GCA_029256605.1 Devosia sp.
CCGCTCAGCTGCTGCCGGTCGGCGGCTGCGACCGCTGCATCGAGGGCCAGTTCGTGGCTGGGATAGGTCTCGGAGAACACATCCCCGACCTTGTAGGCAAACCCGCCATCATGCTCCACAACTTCATACTTCACGTCAGCCATTATCGAACCTCCTGGGTTGTGGTTTGAACACGCCCAAGGCCGGGTTGGTTGCCCGCGCCCAGCAAATGCCGCTTTGCCGAACATTAACTGCCCCCCTTCACGCCCCCGCAACGCTCGCCGGCCTAGCCTGCCTGCCTCAGCCGGAGTTCGTCATGTCCGCCCCTGCCCTTGCCATCGCCGCTCTGTCCAAGACCTTTGACCGCCCGGTCATCCAGGGGCTCGACCTTTCCGTGCGGGCGGGCGAGTTCTACGCCCTGCTCGGGCCCAATGGCGCCGGCAAGACCACAATCCTGCGCATGGTGGCGGGCCTGCTCCAGCCCGATAGCGGCGCCATCTCCATCTTCGGCATCGATGCCCGTCGCGATCCCGTGGCAGCCAAGCGCATTGTTGCCTGGGTGTCCGACGAGCCCATGGTCTATGACCGCCTCACCCCGCTCGAATATCTCGAATTCGTCGCCGGTCTCTGGCAGATCGACGCTCCTACCGCCCGCCGCAAGGCCCATGACCTCATCAATTGGCTCGGCCTCGCGCCCCATGCCAATCAGCTCTGCGGCAGCTTCTCCAAGGGCATGCTGCAAAAAGTGGCGCTTGCCGGCGCCCTCGTCCACGACCCGCGCCTCATCATCCTCGACGAACCGCTGACCGGGCTCGACGCCGGCTCGGCCCGCCAGGTCAAGGACGTGTTGCTGGGTAAGGTGCGCGAAGGCGGCACCGTCATCATGACCACCCATATTCTGGAAGTCGCCGAACGCATGGCCGAGCGCATCGGCGTCATCAGCGCCGGCCGCCTCATCGCCGAAGGCACGCTCGCGGAGCTGCGCACCCGCATCGGCGGCGGCCAGCAAAGCCTTGAGGACATTTTCCTTGATCTCGTGGCGCGCAGCGCGCCGGATATCGCCGCCGCATGAACGCTGCCCCCACCTCCCTTGTCTGGTTCGCTCGCCACGAGCTCAAGCTCGCCTGGCGCGATTGGCTTGCCATGATGACGGGCGGGCAACTGGCCCGCCGGCTCGTGCTGATCCTCTTCGGCCTCGTTGCCGCCGGCGTCTTCCACTTGCTCGCCTATGGCCTTGTGCGCCCCTGGGTCACTGCCGGCATCACCCCCGACAAGCCAACCCTCGTCCTTTTGACCGGCACGGGCATCCTGTTCTGGTCCGTGACGCTGTCCCAGGCGCTCGAGTCCGTCACCCGCGTTTACTATGCCCGCTCGGATCTTGACCTCATCCTCTCCTCCCCCGCCTCCTCGCGGCGCCTCTTTGCCGTCCGCACTGGCGCGGTTGCCATCACCACCATGGCCCTCTCGGCCCTTCTGGTCAGCCCGCTCATCAACATGCTGGCGCTGCTCGATGGTCCGCACTGGCTCGCGGCCTATGGCCTTCTGGCCGCGGCCGGAGCCATGTCCACCGCCATCGCCGTTGCCATTACCATCGCCCTGTTCCGCCTGGTTGGCGCCAAGCGCACGCGCGTTATCGCCCAGATCGTGGCCGCGATCATCGGAGCCGGCTTCATCATCGGCATCCCGCCCGCGCCGCCCTGGGAGACTGGGGGGCGCTTGCACTCACCGCATTGGCGAGCTTTGGCGCCCTCGCCGCCATGATTGCGCTCTCCGCCTCGAGCTTTGGCCGGCACGCCATCAGGGCAGCGGGCCTTGCCCATGCCAGCAGCAAGCGGCAGCCAGCGCCGCCCCGCTTCCGCCCCATGACCCAGCGCCAGGCTTTGCGGCGCAAGGAGTGGCGCCTTTTGCGCCGCGACCCCTGGCTTTTGTCGCAAACGCTGATGCAAATTCTTTACCTGCTGCCGCCCGCCCTGCTGCTCTGGATCAACTATGGCGACAGCGCCGGCGCTTACGTCGTCGTGGTGCCGGTTCTCGTCATGGCAGCGGGGCAGCTGGCCGGCGGACTGGCCTGGCTCGCCATTTCGGGGGAAGACGCGCACGACCTCGTCGTCACCGCGCCGCTCACCCCGCGCACCGTGCTGATCAGCAAGATCGAAGCGGTGCTCGCCGTAATCGCCATTGTCCTCTTGCCGCTGCTGGCCTTGCTGGCTCTCTCTTCGCCCGCCATGGCCGCGATCACCGCGCTTTGTGCCGCCCTTTCGGCAGGCTCCGCCACCGCCATCCAGCTCTGGTTCCGCGTCACCGCCAAGCGCTCGATGTTTCGCCGCCGCCAGGTGGCGTCCCGTGCCGCCACCCTGTCGGAAGCTTTTGCATCCATCATGTGGGCCGGCACCGGCGCGCTCCTCGCCTCCGGCTCCATCCTCGCGCTGGCGCCCGCCCTCTGCGCTCTGGCCGTGCTAGGGCTGGCCAAGCTGCTCAGCCCCAGGCGCGACTAGTTCTTACCAGATCGCGTTATTGGTCGCCGGATCCCCGCCCGTCTTGCCGTCGGGCCGATCCAGCGCCGCAATCCGCTTGAGGTCATCGGCGTCGAGCTCGAAGTCGAACACCTCGATATTGGCGCGGATGCGCTCTGGATGGGTGGATTTCGGGATGACGATAAAGCCTTCCTGGATATGCCAGCGCAAGATCGCCTGGGCCGGGCTCTTGCCGTGCTTCTTGGCAATCTCGCCAATGGTCGGGTTCTTGAGCGCCGCCCCGCTGCCGAGCGGGCTATAGCTCTCGATGGCGATGTTGTGCCGCTTGTGGAAGTCGAGCACATCGCGTTGCTGGAACTCCGGATGCACCTCGATCTGGTTGACCGCCGGGGTGACGCCCGTCTCGCCGATGATCCGCTCCAGATGTTCGGGCAGGAAGTTGGAAACGCCGATGCTCTTGATCAGGCCTTCCTTTTGCAGCTGCACAAACGCCTTCCAGGCTTCGGGATACTTGTCCTGCCCCGGTACCGGCCAGTGGATCAGGAACAGATCGAGATAGTCGAGCCCCAGCTTTTCGAGCGACCCATGAAAGCTCTTGATCGCCTGGTCATAGGCCTGATCTCGG
>JAQSXP010000052.1 GCA_029256605.1 Devosia sp.
GCCTCGAAGGCGGCCATCAGCGCTTCGGTCATGTGCATGTTGGAATTCTGGCCGCGATAGGTGCTGATCTGGGACCAGTCGGCCCCAAATTCATCGCGCACAGCGCCAACCTCGTCATCCCAGAAACGGCGATTGATGACTTCGGTTACGTCAGCGAGCACGGCGTCGGCGAGCGGGTGGCCGGCGAGCTTGGCGCTCGATGCTGCCAAGAGCACGAAGGCGTGGCCATAGGCCTGCTTGCTGCTGTCTTTGAACCCATCATTGTCGAGCGACCAGCTATAGCCGCCATGGGTGCTGTCGCGGTGCCGCTCCCACAGGAAGCGCATGCCGTGGTCGACGATCTCGTCCGATCCCGGTCGGCCCAGCAAGCTGCCAAGGGCAAAGCAGTGGATCATCCGGGTGGTGGTGTGGATTGCTCGCACCGGATTGTCGGGGTTGAGCGGGTGACCATTGTCATCGAGCTCAAAAAAACCGCCCGCCGGATTGATCGAGGCGCCTTCGAAGAAATCGAACAGGTCGTTGGCCTGCCGCATCAACCATTGCCGATGGAATGGACGGTTGCTCCACAAGCTCTTGTTGCTTGGCGGCAGGATTGGATGCGTATCGCTCATTTGGCTCCCCCAGCCGACGCACAGAGGCCGGCTCCTCGGGGGAATGTATAAGGAGCCGCACCCACGCTCGTAAACCCGGTTCTACTGGTTCCGGTAATGCGTCTCGACACGGGCCACTTCATCGGCCGACCCAAGAATGACCGGCACGCGCTGGTGGATCGAAGTGGGCTGGACTTCAAGGATCCTCTGCGGTCCGGTGGTGGCTCGCCCGCCGGCGGCTTCCACGAGGAACGCCATGGGGTTGGCCTCATAGAGCAGCCGCAGTCGGCCGCCCTTGCTCAGAGTTTCGCTATCGAGCGGGTAAAGGAAAATGCCGCCCCGCATTAGAATGCGATGGATGTCGGCCACCATCGAGCCGATCCAGCGCATATTGTAGCGCTTGGCGGCGATGCCGGTTTCGCCCGCAACATTTTCGGCGACATAGGCTCGGGTCGGCTCGTCCCAGAAGCGGGCGCGGGCCGAGTTGATGGCATATTCGGCTGAAGCCGGGGGGATGGTGACGCCGTCCTCGACCAGCATGAACTGTCCGCTGGCGTCGAGCGCGAAGGAGGCGACCTTCTCCCCGAAGGTCAAAACCAGGCTGGTTGCCGGCCCATAGGCTGCATAGCCGGCCGCAAGCTGGCGGGTGCCTAGCTGCAGCAGATCGGGAGCCTTGGGATCAACCGCCAGAATGGAGAAAATAGTGCCGACGGTGACGTTCACGTCGAGGTTGGACGAGCCATCCAGCGGGTCGCAGGCGACCAGGAATGCGCCTTCATCATTCAGGTGAAGTGCTTCATCCAGCTCTTCGGAGACCAGAATCGATACTGCTGCATTTGCCCGCAAGTGCCTGACAAATATGTCGTTGGAGATGACATCCAGCTGCTTTTGCGCTTCGCCCTGAACATTGGTGGCCCCGGCAAGGCCGGTTTGTCCCGCTAGGGGCGCCAAGCGCAGAACAGCGCCGATCTCGGCACAAGCCGCCGCAACCGTGTCGACCACCCAGGCGAGTTCCGGGCTGGTGGTGGCAGTGGAAAGCCATTGCTTAAGCGTCTGGGACATCGGCGCACTCGCGGTTGGTTGGGGCTGCTGCAGTGTCGCAACCTGCGCGAGGCTGGCAAGGCAGACTTTCGCCTAAGGCAAAAATGTTAATGGAGAGTGGTGGGATAGAACGACGTGCCGCCAGGGGCAATCGGCGGCCCGGCCCAGAAGACGACATAAAGCAGCTCGGTCCCATCAGCGTCGGTGATCTCGATCGAGCCGCGCAACTCGGCATCTTCATCCTCGGCGGCGAGCCGCTCGACAATGGCACGGCCGAGTTCGCCCGCCCGCAATTCTGCGGCGTCCAGATCGGGGTGCTCGCTGCCCTCGATATCCCGGATCAGCTGCTCGTCGGTGCGGTAGTGAAAGAAAAAGCGGGGCAAGGGGACCTCCCTAGATCATAGGGAAATGCAGGCGACGCCTGGCAGTTGCCCAACCATACTCCGCATCAAAGGCTTATTCTTGCCTTGTTAACGAATGGTAGTGATGGCGCTGCCAAAGCAGTGGCGAGCGGGTGGTTGTGGTTTCCGCCTCAATGATCGCGCCGGCAAACAGAACGTGGGTGCCCGTCTCAATGGCGCCGATCACCTCGCAATCGATTGCAGTCACGGCGCCAAGCAGCATCGGATTGCCGGAGGGCCAACTTTTCCACTCTCCTGAGGCAAAGCGATCCTGGGGGTCCATTCGACCCGCAAAGGCATTGCCAATCTCACCCTGGTCATCGGCAAGCATAGCCAGCGAAAAGCCGCCGGTCTTGATGATCACGTCGGCCAGGCGGCTCACCATGTCGATCGAAACCAGGATCGAAGGCGGGGCTGCCGACAGCGATAGCATGGAGGTTGCGGTCCGGCCTACGCGCTCGTCGCCACGCCGGGCCGTCACCACATGAACTGTCGAGGCCATGGCAGCCATGGCGGCGCGAAATTCGGCATCGCCAATGGTTGGGCGGCGGGGGGCACGCAGCCGCAAGGTGTCGGGATAGTCGAAGTCAGCCATCCAGCCGTCCACCATTTGCCGTCGTCCGTCCTCGTGCAATCCTCAGGCGCATGCGCCGGTTCCATCTTTCAGGTCGGCGCCTGCCACTCGGACGCAGGCGCCGATCCCCGAGCGAGCTTGATCTTCTGACTCGTTCCGGGTATTTTCCAAGTAGTTCCTTTGAAAACCTGCTCGCCCCTGATGTCAAGCCACGATATGGAAAACCACCAATGGTCGCCCCGCAGTGCGGGGGAGCGCTTGCTGATGGCATTGAAAATGCATGGCACGCTAAGCGCCGCCGCCTTGGGTGGCCTGCTCGGCACCAGCGCCGAAGCGGCCCGCCAGCAATTGCTCAAGCTTGCCGGGCAAGGTCTGGTGCGCGCGACCAGCGAGCGCAAGGGAGTAGGACGGCCGGAGCAGAGTTGGAGCCTGACTTCAGAGGCGATGGCGCGCTTCCCCGACACGCATGCAGCGCTGACGGTGCAGTTGCTGGACCTGGTGCGCAGCCAACTGGGCGAGGCAGCGCTTGAAACCGTCATCTCGGCCCGCGAGATGCTGACGGTCGTCACCTATGAGCAAGCCATTCCGCAGGAAGCCAGCCTCAGCCAGAAAGTGGCGGTGCTCGCGCAGTTGCGCTCCGACGAGGGCTATATGGCAGAATGGCGCGAGGAGGATGACGGCACCCTGCTGCTGATGGAAAACCATTGCCCCATCTGCGCCGCAGCCACAGCCTGCCAGGGTTTTTGCCGCGCCGAACTCGACGTCTTCCGACAGGTGCTGGGGGAGGGCGCGAATGTGGAGCGGAACGAGCATATTGTTGCCGGCGGTCGGCGCTGCTCCTATGCCATCCGCCCGGTGCTGAGCGATGCCTGACCGGCAATTGCCCGCCAGCGCCAGGCTGTCGCGGATCGGCTGGGAAACACCAGAAGGGCTCGATGAAGCGCTGATCCGGCGGGTGGTGAACGCCTTCTATGCCGAGGCTCGCCGCGATCCGCTGGTCGGCCCGGTGTTCAACCGCGTCATCCCGGAAGAACATTGGCCTGCCCATCTCGAGCTTATCGCCGATTTCTGGTCCTCCATGCTGCTGGGGTCTGGACGCTATGGCGGCCGGCCCCTGCCCAAGCACATGGGTATTCCCGAACTCTCCGATGCGCATTTCCAGCGCTGGCTGCGTTTGTTCCGCCAAACGGTGGAGCGAATTTGCCCGCCCGAAATCGCCGCTGTTTTCATCGAGCGCTCCGAGCGGGTGGGCAACAGCTTTCGCATGAACATCGCCATGCGCCGGGGCGAGGACATCACCCAAATGGGCCCGCTGCAGCGCGAGGAAAGCTAGCGGCCTGAGGGCGCGGGGGAGCCGTCAAGGTTGCCGCTTTCTCCGGCGGCACCCCGACCTAGCATTATTTTTTCCCGGCGCTCCCGCAATGGGCGAGGCAAAGGCTTGTTAATCGCGACCGACCCGCTAGGTTTTCCGCCCAACGGCACTGGGGCGCGAGATGAGTTACGACCTTCGGATAACAGCCAGTGGCGTCAGCCCGGGTAATCCCGCCATCAATGGCGGGGTAGCTTCTTGAGTACGCTGACTGTAACGGCACCACCCCGGCGCACGCCATGGCGCCTGCGCCAGTCCAGCGTCATCCCCGGGTTCGGCCTGACCCTTGGCTTCACGCTGACCTATTTCTCCCTGATCATCCTCGTGCCGCTGATTTTCCTGGTGCTGCGCGCCACGGGGCAGGGGCCCGGCGTGTTCTGGGCCGCGGCGACCGATCCCCGCGTCCTGGGGGCACTTCGCGTCAGCTTTCTGACGGCCCTATTTGCCGCGGTGGTCAATGTGATCTTCGGCACCCTGATCGCCTGGGTGCTGGTGCGCTATCGCTTTCCGGGCCGGCGACTGCTGGATGCGATGGTGGACCTGCCCTTTGCCCTGCCAACCGCCGTTGCCGGCGTCGCGCTCACGGCGATCTACGCGCCCAATGGCTTTGTTGGAGCCCTGCTAACCCCATTCGGCATCCGGATCGCCTACACACCTACCGGCATCATCATTGCGATGATCTTTATCGGCCTGCCTTTTGTGGTGCGGACCATCCAGCCCATTCTCGAGGAAGTCAGCCGCGAAGTGGAGGAGGTGAGTGCCACTCTCGGCGCCAACCGCTTCCAGACGATCACGCGCGTGGTCTTGCCGAGCCTGACCCCCGCCATCCTGACCGGCTTTGCCCTGGCCTTCGCGCGAGCCGTAGGGGAATATGGCTCGGTGATCTTCATCGCCGGCAATATTCCCTTTGTGTCCGAGATTGCGCCCTTGCTGATTGTCATTCGGCTCGAGGAGTTCAACTATACCGGCGCTGCGGTGATCGCGACGGTGATGCTGCTGATCTCCTTTGCGTTGCTGTTCGCCATCAACCTGATCCAGGCCTGGAGCCGTGCGAGGTATGGCTATGGCAATTAGCCGTCACTCTCCCATCTCCGAAAGCCTGGGCGTTCGCATCGCACTGATCGTGACCAGCGTTTTGTTCATGGCGCTGTTCCTGCTGCTCCCCCTGGTAGCCGTCTTTGCCGAGGCGTTCCGCTCTGGCCTAGGACCTTACCTCGCGGGCCTCAGCAGCCCGGACGCGCAGGCGGCCATCCGTTTGACTCTGCTGGTCGCGGCTATTGCGGTGCCACTCAACGTTATTTTTGGCATCTGCGCGTCCTGGGCCATTGCCAAGTTCGAGTTCAAGGGCAAGGCCTTCCTGATCACGTTGATCGACCTGCCGTTTTCGGTGTCACCGGTGATTTCTGGCCTCGTCTATGTGCTGCTGTTCGGGGGCGGGAGCATGCTCGGGCCGTGGCTCAAGTCCTACGGCATCGAGGTTTTGTTTGCTGTGCCTGGCATTGTCCTCGCCACCATCTTCGTGACCTTCCCCTTTGTCGCGCGCGAGTTGATCCCACTCATGCAGGATCAGGGCACTGGGGACGAGGAAGCGGCGCTGTCGCTTGGCGCCAACGGCTGGCAGACCTTCTGGCGCGTCACCCTCCCTAACATCAAATGGGGCCTGCTCTACGGCGTGCTGCTCTGCAATGCCCGCGCCATGGGCGAGTTCGGCGCCGTCGCCGTCGTTTCGGGCCGGATCCGAGGGCAGACCACCACCATCCCGCTGCAAGTCGAAATGTTATACAACGAATACAATGCCACGGCCGCTTTCGCCCTGGCGTCGCTCCTGGCCATGCTGGCCCTCGTGACGCTCGTGCTCAAGACGGCGTTGGAATGGCGCTTCGGCGATGAAATCGCTGCCAGCGGCCACTGATCGGAGATCGAGGTTTAATGGAAGTTCGCGTTAGCAATGTGCGCAAGGAATTCGATGGCTTTGCCGCGCTCAAGGACGTGTCGCTCGATATCCGGTCCGGGGAGTTGATCGCCCTGCTGGGCCCTTCCGGCTCCGGCAAGACGACGCTGTTGCGCCTGATCGCCGGCCTGGAACTGCCCAGCCAAGGCAAGATCTTTTTTGGCGATATGGACGCTTCGGAAAAGACGGTGCAGGAGCGCAATATCGGTTTTGTGTTCCAGCACTATGCGCTGTTCCGGCACATGACCATCCTGGAAAACATCTCCTTTGGCCTCAAGGTGCGCCCACGCGCCACCCGCCCCCCCGCCGGCGAAATCCGGCGGCGGGCCATGGAACTGCTCGATCTGGTCCAGCTCTCGGGCCTGGAAAAGCGCTACCCTAACCAGCTTTCCGGCGGGCAGCGCCAGCGCGTGGCCCTGGCCCGGGCGCTGGCGATCGAGCCCGGCGTGTTGCTGCTCGACGAGCCCTTTGGTGCGCTCGATGCCCAGGTGCGACGGGAGCTGCGTCGCTGGCTACGCGAGATGCATGATCGGACGGGCCACACTACGGTTTTTGTGACCCATGACCAGGAAGAAGCGCTGGAACTGTCGGACCGGCTTTGCGTGATGAGCCAGGGCGCCATCGAACAGGTGGGCACGCCGGACGAAGTTTATGATCATCCCGCTTCTCCCTTTGTCTTCGGCTTTATCGGCGAGTCCAGCGAATTGCCGGTGACGGTGGAAAAGGGGGAGCTGTTGCTGGCCGGCCGTCCGATTGGCCTGGCTGCTCCCGAGGCTAGGCCCGGGCCCGCCCGCATGTATTTCCGTCCCCATGATGTGGATCTGGTGGAAGGCGACGCGACGCTTGCCGGCGTGGTGCACACGAGCCGCCGCGTCGGCGGCACGCGCCGGGTAGAAGTGGATCTGGGTCCAGCCAATCACAAGGTGGAAATCGATCTCCCCTTTGATCATCCTGCCGGTGAGCGCAGCCAGCTGACCTTCCGGCCCCGACGTTGGCAGCTGTTCCCCTCGGCCTGACTGGCGCTCGAAACAAGAGTTGCATTGCTGGGAACACGGGCACCGCGCCCGCGTTGCCGCAGTACATTTGTTTCGAGTGACCCTCCATGACCACCCCTGCTGCCGAGGGTATTCCCTCGCGCCGGCTCGCCCCTCGGGGCCATCCAGCCACTATCGAGCCAGATCGGGCAGCTGCGTCCCGGCAACCCCCGGCTGCGGCAACGGCGTTTCGCTTGGCCCGCACGCTGCGCGAAGACAGCTCAGTCCTGCTGATTGTTTCAAGCGAGCGCCGCGCGGAAGAAACTGCCCGTGCCTTGGGCAGCTTTGCCCCCCATGCCCAGGTACTGCTGCTGCCGCCCTGGGACTGCCTGCCTTATGATCGATCCTCGCCCAGTCATGAAAGCATGGGCCGGCGCATGTCCGCTCTGCGGCAGTGTTTGAGCGAGCAGACGGGGCCGCGCGTCTTGGTCACCTCTGTGGATGCCGCATTGCAGCGCTTTCCACCCGCAGAGATAGTAACGCGCTGTGTGCTTGAACTACGCCGGGGTGAGATCCTTGACCGGGAGGCGCTCGAAGCTTTTGCCCTTCGCGCCGGCTATGAAGTGGACGACCGGGTCGATGAGCCCGGCGAAATCGCGCTCAGAGGCAGCGCTGTCGAAATCTTCCCGGCGGATGGGGAAGCCCCATTCCGCCTGATGCTCGATGAAGCCGACCGGATCGAGAGCATCTTCGCCTATGATCCGCGCAGCCAGCGGACCGAAGAAGAACAGGACCAGCTACTTTTGGGGGCTGCCTCCGAGCTGATCGGTGACGC
>JAQSXP010000053.1 GCA_029256605.1 Devosia sp.
AGACGACTAACCAGCATTTCGGCGGCACGGCGGCCGATCTCAAAAGGGTCGCAGGTGACTGTGCTAATGCCAGGGGGCAGCTCGCGCATGAGGCTGTTGTCGCCAAAGCCCATCAGCGCCAGGTCCTCGGGCACGCGCAAGCCGCGCGAACGAGCTTCCATCAATGCACCGCACGCCATCAGATCGTTGGCACAAAATACCGCGTCAGGGTCGGCACCGCTATCAAGCAATTTGCCCAGCGCGCCCGCACCCTCCTCCCAGGATTTGACGGTCGGCAGGGATACATCGCCCACGAATTGTGCACCCAAGCGCGCGCATTCTGCCTCGAAAGCCAACCGGCGGATTCGTCCACGGCCGGTCTGCCGTCCGGTGAAACCGAGGCGGCGATAGCCTTTTTCGTAAAGGTGGCGCGCCACCGCTATCGCCCCGTCAGTGTTGGACATGCCCACGAGCATGTCGATGGGCTGGTCGGTATAAGCCCAGCTTTCCACCACCGGAATGTTCATGCGTTCGAACATGGCGCGGTTACGCTCCTGTTCCAAGACGCCGGTGATGAACACGGCTGCCGGGCGAACCTGCGTCAGGCTCGAGGTCAACTGGATCTCACGCTGATAGTTGTAGAAGGTCCTGGCCAGCACGACTTCAAAGCCTGCGGGCTCCATGACTTCGGAAAAGGCATGCGCCGCATTCACGAACTGCTCGCTGTAAAGCGAGGAGATGAACACCATGACGACGTTGGATCGCCCCGAGCGCAAGGCACTGGCATGGGGATTGAGGCTAAAGCCGGTGGCAGCGACCGCCTCCTCAATTCGGGCGCGGGTCTCCTTGGAGACGATCTCAGGCTTTCGCAGCGCACGCGACACACTGATGATGGAAACGCCGGCCAGGCGAGCGACCTCTTCAATCCGCGGCCGCTTGCCCGGCGGAGGAACTGCGGGGCCGGTGCCCGGATCCGGGATATGCTCGACCGGATCAAGACTGCTGACCGGGATAATCGTTGAATGCATAAGTTCGCCCTTCAATCACTTCACGAATGAAGGGCATGCGGTCGCCCTTCCGAGCGACCGCACTCGGCTTGTGTTACAGGGCGGGCAGGTCACCGCGATCGGTGTCGAACCACTTCTTCTGCAACTCGGGCAGCTTGCCATTCACGACATTGCTGAAGATAAACGTGTTCACCCACTGCAGCAAATTGTGCTCGCCCATGGCGACGCCGACATGGGCCGGCGACTGGCGGATCTCAAACACCGGGTCGATGACGATCTCAGGACGCTCGCGCCGCAAGTTGGCGATGATGGCACTGTTCTCGGCAAACAGATCAGCCTGCCCGGCGAGATAAGCCGACATGGCGCCGGGAACGTCTTCAAAGCGCGACAAGGTTGTGCCCTCGGGTGCATTATCAGTCAGCCAAAGATCAAGAGTGGTGCCGCGGGCAACCGCGATCGTGTGGCCTGCGAGAACCGAAACATCCTCGGACTGCCCGATATCGGGTGAGCCATACACGCCGAGCTGCACGGCGGTATAAGGCTGCGAGAACATGATCTGCTGGGCGCGCTCGGAGTTTGCGCCCATGGCCGCGATGATGATGTCAACCTGGTCCGACAGCAGGTTGGGAATGCGGTTAGTACCGGTGACCGGAACGATCTCGAGCTCGACCGACAACTCCTGGGCCAGCAGCTGCGCCACTTCCACGTCGAGGCCGGTGGGCTGCCCATTCTCGTCATTCATGCCCCAGGGTGGCACATCCAGCAGGATGCCGACGCGCACCTTGCCCGAATTGAGGATGTCTTCGAACTTGTCGGCATGGGCTGCAACCGGTGCCAGTGCCATGGCGGCGACCGATAGGGTCGCCAAGAGCTTCCTGATAATCATGCTGTTCCTTCCTGAGTGACGAGCTTAGTGATGCGTCGAGCTGATAAAAGCCCGCAGCTCCGGCGTTTGGGGATCGCCAAACACCGCTTCGGGAGTGCCTTCCTCCCAAATTTTTCCTTGATGCATGAACACCACCTTGCTCGCGACATTGCGGGCAAACGACATTTCGTGGGTGACCAGCACCATGGTCATGCCCTGACGGGCCATGTCTTCCATGACCTTGAGAACCTCACCGACCAGTTCGGGGTCGAGCGCCGAGGTCACCTCGTCGAAAAGCATCAGCTCCGGCGCCATGGCGAGGCAGCGCGCAATGGCGACACGCTGCTGCTGGCCTCCCGACAATTGCTCCGGCCAGGCATTGATCTTTTCGAGCATTCCCACTTTGGCGAGGCATTCTTCCGCCAGCTTGCGCGCCTCCGCCTTGCTCACCTTGCCGGTGAGCACGGGAGCAAGGGTGACGTTCTTTTCCACATTCATGTGGGGGAACAGGTTGAACTGCTGGAACACGATGCCAACGCGCTGGCGGTATTCGCGTAGGCCGGCCATCTTGGCGCTGATCTGCCGTTCACCAACTTCGATCGTGCCACCCTGCGTTTCCTCGAGGCCATTGATGCAGCGCAGCAGCGTCGACTTGCCCGACCCCGACCGGCCGATCAGCGCGACGATGTCGCCTTTCTCAACGGTAAGCGAGACGCCCTTGAGGACCTCGAGATCCTTGAAGGATTTACGCAGGCCTTTGATTTCAACGAGAGCCATGCAGACGGACCTCCAATTTGCGCGACAAGAGGGTCAAAGGGAAACAGATCGCGAAGTAGATCGCGGCAATGATGGAATAAACCAGCAGTGGCTGGAGGGTCGCTGCCGCGGAGAGCTGCCCTGCCCGCGTCAGCTCGATAAAGCCCACAATGGCAGCCAGGGACGTGCCCTTGATCAGTTGCACCAGGAACCCGACGGAGGCCGGCAAGGCGATGCGGAAAGCCTGTGGGGCGATCACATGCCGGAACTGCTGCAGCTTGCTGATGCCCAGTGAAGCCCCAGCTTCCCACTGCGTACGCTTGATGGCTTCGATGCCGCCGCGCCAAATTTCACCCAGGAACACCGCCGTATAGATGGTATAGGCGATCACCACGGCCATGAGCGGCGGCATGCGAATGCCCAGGAACACTGGCAGCCCGAAATAAACGAACATCAGCAGCGCCAGCAGCGGAATGCCCTGCATGATCTGCAGCACAATGGCCGCGAGCAACCGCACGGGAAGAAAGCGCGAAATGCGCATGGTGGCAAAGCCGAGCGCTAAGGGCGCCCCCAGAGCCAGGGCCATGATGACGAGCAGCACCGTGTACTGAAACGCCGTCGTGAAGGAGAGTAGGTCGATCGAACCAAATGAACGCATCTTGCCTCTCCTCAGCGCGCAGTGGGCCAACGGAAAGCAAGCTTTCCGAACGCAAAGAAGAAGAGCCGGAAGGCGATCACCAGGCTCACATAGATGGCAGAGATCAGCGCATAGACCTCAAAGCTGCGGAAGGTGCGGCTGTCGACAAAAGCGGCGGTATGGAACAACTCTTCGGTCGAGATGAATGAGGCCACCGAAGTTCCCAGCAGCAGTAGGATGAACTGGCTGGTCAGCGAGGGATAGATGTTACGCAGGGCCGGCAGCATGACGACATGCAGGAACACCTGGAGATTAGTTATCCCCAGGCAGTGCCCCGCCTCCAGCTGAGAGCGTGGAATGGAAGCAAGGCCAGAGCGCACGATCTCGGTCACGAAGGCGCCGAAATACAGCGTCAGCGCCACCACCGAAGCCTCGAACGGCGGCAAGCGAACGCCGATCGTGGGAAAAACAAAGAAGATGATGAAGATCTGGATCACTGGAGGCGTGTTCCGGATCAACTCGATATAGGAGCGGATAATGAGGTTGATCGCCCGATTGCCGCGCCCAAGTAGGAGGGCACAAACCAGCCCAAGAATGAGGCCCGCAGCCCCAGCCTGGAAAGCAAGCTTCAACGTGGTGAGAATGCCTTCGATGAAGGCATCCTCGTATCGAAATAGCGGCCGGAAATTAAACTGGTTCATTGACCTATCCGAAGTGCGTCCGTAGCGCCCCAACAATCGTGCCGTCGGCAGCGCTCTCCATCATCCAGGACCAGCGGTCGAGAGCCGTGCAAGGATGAGAGATACCAAAGCTTACGACATCACCGACGGCGAGCTCCGCATCGCCAGGCAGTTGCAGAAAGGCATGCTGATCATTGAGCTTGGTCACCGCGATCCCTGCCGGCAGGGCGAGACTTTGACCCTCGCGCCAGGCAGCAACCGGCACCGGCAGGTCCTGATCGAAGGAGACGTCGCGCATGCCCATGCCGCAGATCACGAGCCCTGGCTCTGGCCGCGACAACACTTCGGCATGAACCAAAAGCGCCGGGACGAAGCTGTCGCTGGCCGCACCAAACCCGGCTGGCAGGAAGCCACCACGGCGGTCCATTTCAGCCAGGCGCCGCGCATAGATACCGTGATCGGAAAAGAAGATAGCCCCTGAGCGCAACACGATCTCGCACTGGCCGTCCGCCCGGGCAACAGGACCAAGATCATCCAGCACGAGATCGAAAAAGCTTGACCCACCTGAGGACAGGACAAGCATGCCCTCCGGCTGGCGCGCTCGCAGCAAGGCGAAAGCCTCTGCCGCCAACCCATGCACTGCCGCAATATCGCGACGGGTGGTCGCCGCGTCGGAGCTGACTGAGGCGCCTTCATAGGCGGCGATGCCCGCAGCGCGCAGCATGGGCATGCTGTCGAGACGCGTGAGGATAGCGTGCACCACATCGAGCCCGCGGGCTCCGGCGCGACCCCCACCAACCTCGATCAGGAAGTCGATCTGCCGTCCCGCAACTTCCGCCACGGCCGCCGCCGTTTCCAGCGCTGCCAGGCTATCCACATAGAGCGTCAGCTTTGCCGCGGGGTGTTGTGCGAGCAGCCGGCCCAGCCGGGCGCCGCTGACAGGACCGCCGATCTGGTTGGCCAGCAGCAGCCGATCAATGCCGTGCTCAAGCATGACAGCCGCCTGCCGGATATCGGCGACAGTCATGGCAACGGCGCCCCGCTCCATCAGCTCTCGAGCCAGTTCGGGCGACATTGGGGTTTTGGCATGCGGGGCGATCTGCGCACCGACAGCGGCAACATAGGCAAACATGGCGTCGCAATTGCGGTTCCAGGCCGCGCGATCAAAGGTCAGGACGGGCAGCTGGGCGCTTCCATCCCGGGGATTGAGCCCCAGGGCTGCGAGCTCGAGACTGGCGATAGGAGCAAGGTCGGCTGGATATCCGCGCTGGCTGCCGTCCAACACAAGCTGCTTCATTGTTCTTATACCTATTCACCCGCCCCAGCGTGGAAAACACTATGGCGTTTTGCTCTGACAACGTTAACATCATAACAGCGCAACGCGGCTTGCTCGTCAATGCTCAATGCGCACAAGCTGGGATAACCGAAGCGCAAAACGGATAAGTCGATGATCACGCTAGAAAACATTCAGGAAGCTGCGGCCCGGATCGACGGGCTCGTGCGCCATACGCCGCTAGTCGCTGCCAGCCAGATCAAGTCGCCCATCACTCAGGCAGACTTGGCGCTCAAGCTGGAGTGCCTCCAGGTCTCCGGCTCCTTCAAGGCTCGGGGAGCCATCAACAAGGTCATGTCGCTCAGTGAGGCCGAGCGCGCTAAGGGACTCGTGGCTGCCTCGGGCGGCAATCATGGTCTGGCGGTGGCGCGCTGCGGCTTTGTGCTTGGCGTGCCCGCCACGATCTTCCTGCCCAATTCTGTTGCGCCTGAAAAGGTCGCGAAAATGGAGGCATGGGGCGCCAGGGCAGTCGTCGGTGGAGATGACTTTGACCATTGCAACAAGCTCGCCCGCGGCATGGCCGAGCGTGGGGAAGCGACCTATGTCCATCCATTCGCCGATCCCTATGTGGTGGCGGGCAATGCCACTGCCGCACTGGAGATGTGGACCGCCCGCCCCGAAACTGAAACGGTGATCATTGCGGCCGGTGGCGGCGGCTTCATCACTGGCGCCGGCACCGCAATCAAGGCGCTGAACCCCACAATTCGCGTTATCGGGGTCGAGCCGGTCGGCTCGCCAACCCTGCACGCTTCGCTCGCGGCAGGCGAAGTGGTTGAACTGCCTCGGATCACCAGCGCGATCCCCACCATGTCCTGCCGTCGCACCGACGACGCCTTGTTTGCCCAGATGCGCACCGTGGTGGACGATGTGGTGCTGATCGAGGACGAAGACATGGCCAAGGCGGCGCGCTGGCTTTGGTTCGAAATGGGCATCGCCGCCGATGCCGCTGGTTCGGCAGCCGTCGCCGCTTTGATGTCGGGCGCCTATGTCGCCAGGCCGGGTGAAAAGATCACCCTGCCCGTCTGCGGCGCTGGCCTGCCCGCCTGACAGCTCCCAACCTGGAACGCGCCCTTAACGGGGCGCGTCCAGATCATGGGCTAAATCAACCAGGATCCTGGCAGCCTCGAGGATTGGAGTGATCTCGGCGAACTCGTCGACCGTATGGGCCTGCTCAATGCTGCCGGGCCCGAAGATGACGCTCGGAATCCTGGCGACGTTGACCATCTTGGTCGCATCTGATCCGTAAGGCACGCCGACTGCCTCCTCCGGAAGCCCGTGCGCGCTGCAAACCCGGCCGAGCCGTTGCACGATCTCGCTTTCGCCCGGCACATCCATGGCCGAGGAATCAACGAACGGCGCTCCGACAGCGATGCGCGCTTCCGGAAACAACGCGTGAACGCCTTGCGCGAGGCTCTTGAAGTGCTCGTAAACGGCTTGACCGGACTCTGTCGGCAGGTAGCGATAATCGAAACGGATGCGGCTGGAACCCGGCACCGTATTTGGCCCGATCCCGGCCTCGAAGGCCGTGCAGGTCAGCGTAGGCTTGCCCAGCAGCGGATGCTCTTCGGTGCGCCGCTCCATCTCGGCGTCATAGGCGTCGAGCACCTTGCGCGCAACTGTGACCGCGTTGATGCCCTCCTCCGGCCGGCCCGTATGGGCGTTACGCCCCTCGATCTCGACCCACCAGCGCACGGTACCCTTACAGGACCGCACGACCCGCAGTGAAGTGGGCTCCCCGGCCACGCCGACGTCATAGTGCTCCCCGCGACCCAGATGGTGCATGATGCCTTTATAGGCAAATTCCTCGTCGGCGGCAGCCAACACATCCACATCGACCCGCGGCGGGTGGGCATTGAGCGCGCGTAGCGCCAGCAGAAAGGCAACGACACTCGCCCCATCATCGACCGCGCCACGGCCATAAAGGCGATCGCCGTCAAGTCGCGCGGCAAAGGGCTCCTCCATGCCGGTAACCTGCACCGTGTCGAGATGCCCTTCCCAAAGCATACGCTTGGTTCCATCGGTACCTTTCACCCGCGCAACAAGATTGGGCCGTCCCGGCTCAACGAGATCAAGGCTGCTGTCGATGCCGTTCTGGCTGCACCAAGCCTGCAGCATATCGGCAGCAGCCGCTTCGCCAAATAGGGTTGGGTCATCCTGTTCCGCTCGGAAGGCCGGATTAATAGAGGGAACCCGCACAAAGGCGGAAAGCAACTCTATGGCTGAGCTTCGATCGATTCCGGAGTATTTCGACACTGTAAACGCTTGCTGTTGTAC
>JAQSXP010000054.1 GCA_029256605.1 Devosia sp.
GAGGTCGGCACTATTCGCGGCTGCGGGTTGACGGAAGGTAAACCATAAGCGGTTGTCCCGGGATCTTTACGCGGGCGCCGCGAAACGGGCGCCGGACTACTGCAGTGCGCGGCGCAGATTCCCGTCGACGCCGGCCAGAGCAGCTTCCGCGCCCGCCCGATCGAGCGACTTGAGCAGCATGACGGTGGCGATCTTGATGCTGCCGCCGGCAGTGGCGAGGGCCTCGGCGGCAGTGGCGTAATCGGTGTCGGTCAGGGTCGCGACCATTTTGGCGGCGCGGTCCTTGAGCTTGGTATTGGTGGGGCGCATCTCCACCATGAGGCCGCGATAGACAAAGCCCAGCCGGATCATCACGCCCGTCGAGATGCAATTGAGCGCCGCCTTTTGCGCGGTGCCAGCCTTCATGCGAGTGGAGCCCGAAAGGATCTCGGCCCCGGTATCGAGCAGCACGGCGATATCGGCCACTTCGCCCAGGCGAGCGCCTGAGTTGTTGAAGATGCTGATCGTCAAGGCACCCTTGGCGCGGGCATGCTGGACGCCGGCAATGGCATAGGGGGTGCGGCCGCTAGCGGCGAGGGCAATCACCACGTCGTTTTCGTTGACGCCGATGCCCTCGAGAGCCTCGATGGCCAGCTGCTCGCTGTCTTCGGCGCCTTCGGCGGCGCGGAACACGGCATCTTCACCGCCCGCCATGAGGCTGAGGGCGCGCTCATAGGGCCAGTTGAAAGTGGGGGGCAGTTCGGCAGCGTCCTGGGTGGCGATGCGCCCTGAGGTGCCGGCGCCGAGGTAAACGAGGCGACCACCACGGGCCAGCCGTTCGGCGCCCCGGTCAATGGCTTCGGCGATGGGGGCGCTGGCGGCCTGGACGGCACTGATGGCGCTAAACTGGCCTTCCAGAATGCCGGCAACGAGATCGGTGCTGGACCAATCTTCCAGATTGGCGAAGCGCAGGGAGGCGGATTCGGTGGTGTGGCTCATAAAGGGGCCTCCTGTTGGTGAGTGGTTCTGGCCCATTGGGCTGCATGGCTGGCGGCGTCGATCTGGGGGAAACTGACGGATGTTTCCGGTAAGGCAGCGGTCAGGCCGGATTTGATCAGGGGGTGGAGCGTCGTGATCCCACCCACAAAGGCGACGGGGTGCCTGCCGGCGCGCCCGATCAGCGCCTTGGCTAAGCGGGCGAGTTCATCGGCGGCGCGCTCGAGGACCTCGGTTGCCAGCGGATCGCCGGCAGTCGCGGCGCGGGCCACCGCCTGGGCGAGGGTGCCGATCCGGCCGCGGTCGCTGCCATAAACAAAGGCGCGGGTCTGGTCCCAATGGTCGCCGCCCATTTCGGCAAAGAGTTCGCGCGCGAGGATGGCGGCATCGGCGGGGCCGCCGGTGGCATCGATGCGGCGATAGAGTTGATCCAGCGCGGTCAGGGCAATCCAGGTGCCCGAGCCGCCGTCGTCGATCAGGAGCCCGCGACCGCCCACCCGGAGCATGGTGCCGTTGGCACCGAGATGCAGCCCGATCGATCCCGTTCCCGCCGAGATGAGGTGCCCTTCGCCCGGAGCAAAGGCGGCGCGAAAGGCCAGTTCCATGTCATCGATGAGGCGGATGGCGCCGGCGTGGAGCTTGAAGCTGCTGGTGACCAGCTGCCGCGCCTCTTCATGCACGCTTTGGCCCAGCCCAGTAATGCCCAGGCAGGCAGCATGGATGGGCGCTTGAGGGAGCGCTGCGGCGATAGCTGCGAGGGTGGTGGCCAGTCGCTCGCGTTCAGCGGGATTAAAGAGATGACCGGTGGCGCCGGCGGCCGAGCCACGGGCGAGCGGGGTGCCAGCTGCATCCACCAGCACCCAGCGCGAGGCGGTGCCGCCGATATCGATGCCGAGAAAGCCTGCCATCAATGTGCCTCGGCAACGGCCCGGGCAAAGCCGCGGGTGATCTCGCGCGGATTGGTGATCATGGTGCCGACCACGACGGCATAGGCGCCAGCGGCGATCGCGGCTTGCGCCAGTTCGGGCGTGTTGAAGCGGCCCTCGGCAATGATGGGCGTCTTAATGGCGGCAGCAAGCGCACGGATCAGCTCGAAGTCGGGCAGGTCGGGCTTGGGCTGGGTATATTCGGTGTAGCCCGAGAGCGTGGTCGAGACATAGGTCGCGCCCATGGCAGCCGCCGCGATGCCCTCCTCCAGCGTCGAGACATCGGCAAAGCTTTCGAGCCCGAGCCGGTCGCGGATATGGGCGATGATGGCAGCGGGTTCATCGCCATGTCGGGGGCGCGGGGTGCAATCCAACGCGATGATATCGGAGCCGGCCGCCGCCAGCGCATCAGCGGCCGCAATGGTGGGGGTGATGTAGACGGGCACGTCGGGGGAAAAGACCTTGTGGATGCCGATCACCGGCAGACCCGCCGCTTTGACGGCGCGCACATCCTCAGGCCCATTGGCGCGAATGGCGCTGGCCCCCCCATCGCGCGCGGCTAGGGCCATGGCGCCCATGAACTGGGGACCATGCAGGGGATTGTCGGCCCGGGCCTGGCAGGACACGATTAGGCTCCCCTGTTGCAGGCGCAGGCTCATTTGATGGCTCCCGAGGTCATGCCGCTGATGAACTGCCGGGACAGCACGATATAGATGATGATGATGGGAAGGGCCGAGAGGGTGAGGCCGGCATAAAGCACGCCGTAGTCGGTGGAATATTCACCCATGAAGGTGGTGAGGCCCTGGGGCAGGGTTTTCAGGCGATCGTTCTGGATGAACACCAGCGGGAAGAAGAAGTCGTTCCAAATGGGGACGACATTCTGGATGCCGGCGATGACCATGGCCGGACGCACCAGGGGCAGCATGATCGACCACATGATCCGCGCTTCGCTGGCGCCATCCATTCGCGCGGCATCTTCGAGCTCATTGGGCAGGGTGCGGATGAACCCGGTCATGATGAAGATCGTCGTGGGCAGGCCCATGGCGGTATACACAAAGATCAGCGACAGCTGATTGTTGAGAATGCCCAGGTCGCGCATCAACATGAAGAGCGGGATGATGGCCAGCTTGAGGGGCAGGGTGAGCCCGGCGATGAAGAACATCAGGATAAAGCCGGCGCCGAAGAATTCGTAACGCGCCAATGCATAGGCCGCCATCGTGCCCAAGGTCAGGATCAGCGCCATGGAGGCGCCGGTCACGACAAAGGAGTTGATGAGGTATTGCAGGAAGTTGGTCTGCGTCCAGATGCGGCTGAAATTGACCAGATTGGTGAAATCAGGAATGCCGAAGGGTGAGGCAAAGATCTGCGGCGTGGTCTTGAAGGCCGAAAAGATCATGATGACGATGGGCGCCAGCATGATGAAGGTATTGGCGATGAGGATGATCTGAATCAGCCCGTCGCGTCCAAGGGTCGCGATCAGCCCGGGACGATCGCTGTAAGTGGTGGTGACGGTGCTCACAGCTGGATCTCCCTCGCGCGCAGGCGCACCGTGATGAGGCCGGCAATGACGGCGATGAAGAGGAAGATCAGTACGGCCAGGGCGCTACCAAGACCGAAATCCTGCTGGCCCGAGGACACATTGCCAAAGGCGGTGCGATAGAAATAAAGGCCCAGCACGTCGGTGGAGCCAAAGGGCGAGCCATCAAGGCCAGCCATCACATAGGGCAGCTCAAACCAGTTAAAGGCGCCCACAAACAGCAAGACGAAGACCACGGTGGCGCTGGGCGCGACGAGGGGCCAGACAATCTTGGTGATCTTGACCCATTCGCTGCGGGTTTCCATGCGCACGGCATCGAGCATTTCGGTGGGGATGCGCTGCATGCCGGCAAGGAAGACGAGAGTTGGGAAGCCGACCATGTGCCAGGCATTGGCGGCGATCAGGGCCCAAAGGGCGGTCGAGCTTTGCCCGAGCCAGGGCTGCGCCAGCTCGCCCAGGCCCATGCCGCGCAAGCTGATGTTGACGACGCCGAACAGGGGATGAAGGAAGAGCTTGAAGAGATAGCCGACAATGATGGTCGAGAGCACGACGGGCAGGAACACCGCGATCCGGTGGAAGCGGGCGCCGGGCAGCTCGCGCCACAGCGCATAGGCGAGGAAGAAGCCTAGGCCGTTCTGCAGCACCATGAGGGCAAAAAAGACGATGATGTTGTGGGAGAAAGCGTTGCGGGTCCAGCTGGCATAGGGCTCGACAAACAGCACGGTATGGAAGTTGTCGAGGCCGACAAATTCGCCGCGCAGCAGCCCGTTCCAGTCAAAAAAGGCGTAAGCGAAGGCGGAAATGATCGGGTAGACGACGAACAGCGCCACAAAGGCCAGTGGCGGCACGATCAGCGCCGTGATCCAAAGCCCGCGCCCGGTGAGGCGAAGTTGCGGCATGGTGTTCTCCAGCTAGGATCTCCCCCGCCGGTGGGCGAGGGAGGGATTGGGCGAAGGGGTGATCAGTCCTGGAAGGGCTCGTACCAGACCTTGAGGCCATCGGTGATGGCCTGGCCGGCGGCTTCCGGCGTGGTTTCGCCGGCAAACAGCTTTTGCACTTCGCTCTGGATCAGCACCGAGCCGGAGGGCTCGCCATAGCGGAAGTTCACGAGAAACAGGTAGGGGATCGAGGTGGCATTGAGCTCGGCAACCTCGGCCAGGAGTGGATCCTGGAAGGTCACGCCCGGAGCGGTCGAGATGTTGTTGAGGTTGTCGGCGAAGGCCTGACCGAATTCGGTGCTCGCGAGATAGTTGATGAACTTGAGCGCCGCTTCCTTGTTCGCGCCGGCGGCATTGGCTGCATAACCACCGTCGAAATAGAGAGCGACGAGCTTTTCGTCCTCGGCAGTACGGCCGGGGGCGGCAAAGACGCCGAGTTCCAGATCGGGGTTCTGGGCGCGGAAGGTGGCCAGCTCATAGGAGCCACCGCCGAACATGGCCGCCATGCCCGAGGAGAACAGCTGCTGGGCGCTGGCATAATCAAGGCCGATAAAGCCGTCGGGGAAGTACTGTGACAGGTCTTTGAGAGCGGCCAGGGCACTGGTGAAGCGCTCATCGGTGAAGTCGGTTTCGCCCGACATGATATCGGCAACGAAATCCTTGCCCATCAGCGAGGACACGAAGTCGAACGTCACGGTTTCGTTCTGCCAGGCAGTGGCGGTGCCGTTGGCGATCGGGATGATGCCGCTGTCCTTGAGCTTTTGGCTCAGCGCCATGAACTCGTCCCAGGTCTGGGGTTCGCTCAGGCCGGCATCGTCGAAGATCTTCTTGTTGTAGATCACGAGCTGGGTCTGGCTGGCGAAGGGCACGGCATAGACCTTGCCGTCGGCGCGCACGGTTTCGGCCGCGAGTGCTTCGGGGGTGTAGTCGGCCAGGGCCGGCACGGTCTCGGTGGTCAGCGGCTCGAGATAGCCGGGCACGGCGATGCTTTCGAGCCCGCCATAGGCGCGCACCATCATCAGGTCCGGACCGCTGCCGCCGGCAAGGGCGGTGGCGAGGATCGTGTTGTAATTGGTGGCCTCGAAGGTCTCTAAAGTGACCGTGATGCCGGGATTGGCAGCTTCGAAGGTATCGATGAACTGCTCATACTGGGCGCGATCTTCCTGGCGCCAGCTCCAGAAGGTCAGGTCCTGCGCCATGGCGGGCGCGGCGACTGACATGGCGGCCAAGGCGGCCCCGATGCGAATGATTGTGCTTGGCATTTCAACTCCCTCTTGTTGTTTGCAGGCGTGATTGTGTGGCGCGCTGCCCCTCAGGCGGGCAGGCGGCGGCCATCTTGGGCAGAAAAGAAGTGGATCGCGTCGTTGTCGAGCAGGAGGCCCACCGACGCATCGGGTTCATAAAGGTCATTGGGCGTGGTGCGGATGCCCACCAGCGTGCCGTCCACGAGGCGAGCATAGACAAAGGCGTTTTCGCCCAGATATTCCGTGTAAACCACGGTTGCCGGGATCGACCCCTCAGTGGGGGTGCGCTGGAGGCGGATGGCGTCAGGCCGGATGCCGATGCGCAGCGAGCCATCCCCTGCGGGCAGGCGCGCCAGCGGCACCGTCGCGCCCGCAACAGCCAGGGCATTGCCCGTGCGCTCGGCGGAGATCACCGCCATTTTGGGCGAGCCGATAAAGGTCGCGACAAAGAGGTTGGCGGGGGTTTCATAGAGTTCGCGAGGCGAGCCCACTTGCTCGATCCGGCCCGCGTTCATGACGACGATCCGGTCGGCCAGGGTCATGGCTTCCACCTGGTCGTGGGTCACATAGATCATGGTGCCACCGATTTCCCGGTGCAGGCGCGCGATCTCGAGGCGCACTTCGGAGCGCAGGGCTGCATCGAGATTGGACAGCGGCTCATCAAGCAGGAACACTTCGGGCTTGCGCACAAGGGCGCGGCCAATGGCAACGCGCTGGCGCTGGCCGCCGGACAATTCGCGCGGGCGGCGCTTGAGCAGTGGCTCGAGCTGCAGCATGCGCGCGGTTTGGGCGATGCGGGCCTCGACCTCGGTCTTGCTCAGGCCCATGAGCCGAGCGCCAAAGGCCATGTTCTCGTAGACATCCATATGCGGGTAGAGCGCGTAGCTCTGGAACACCATGGCAATGCCGCGCTGGGAGGGATGAACCTCGTTCATGCGCCGGCCATTGAGCATGAACTCGCCTTCGCTGATGGGATCGAGGCCCGCGATCAGGCGCAGCAAGGTCGATTTGCCACAGCCGGACGGCCCCACAAACACCACGAATTCGCGGTCACCAATATCAAGATCGATGCCGTGCAGCACCTCGGTGCTCTTGAAGCGTTTCTTGACGCCGCGAAGGTTCAATCGCGCCATGCATGGCCTCCTGCGCACGGACAATACCAGTGCAATACCACAGCATTGAACACGGCGCTGCGGAAGTAAAGCGGTTGTCGCATTTTGGCTCAGTCTTCCAAATGCAATTCGGCGACAAAGTCGTAGCGATCGCCGCGGTAAGCGGAATGGGTCACTTCGATGGGCTTGCCATTGGCGAGAAAGGAATGGCGCTCGATATGGAGGATCGGGCTGCCTTCAGGAATCTCCAGATGGCGCGCTTCATCGGTGTTGGCCACGGCGGCGCGCAGGCGCTGCAGCGCGCGGACCGGCCGGTTGCCAGTGTGGCGCATCGCTTCGTAGAGCGAGTGCTCGATTCGTTCGGGCTCCACGGCGAAAAGCGGCACCACGGCATTTTCGATGGCTAGCGGCTCGTCATCGGCGAGGCGGACACGTGACAGTCGCAGCACCTTGTCGCTCGGTGACAACGCCAGCTTGAGCTGTTCATCGGGCTTGGGCAGGCTCACCGTCTTGCCCAACAGAATGGAGCGGCCGGCAAGGCCGCGCCGCGTCATATCGGCGCTGAACCCGACCAGAACCGACATAGGCTGGTCGAATTTGCGGGCTACATAGGAGCCGGCGCCGGGGCGGCGCGACACCAGTCCTTCGCGAAACAGCTGGTCGATCGCCTTGCGCACGGTGACGCGGGAGGTGCCGGTGGCGCGCACCAGGGTGCGCTCCGAGGGCAGCGATTCGCGATAGCGCAGGTGCGCATTGCTGCGACAATCGCCTGCGAGAGGGCTGAAGTCAGCTCTTCGCCTTCCGGCGCCAGCGCCGTCAGCCCGTTGTCTGCCACCCTCGCTCTCCACGTGATAAAGCCAGTTTAATACCAGTCTCGACAGAGCAGACGTTATGGCGCTAAGTTCGCTAACGCAAGAAGCGCTGCCAAGCTTTGTGAGCGGGGGGATGGATCTCTTGGTTGATTGCCGTCCTCGCTGCCCCAGGCATAAGCTCGCTCCCGGCACCGTGAAGGGCCGTACGGCCATCGATGAGCGCGCAAGAGTTTTGCACCGGAGAACACCATGCATCTGAAGTTCGGCAAGCCGTTTTTGTCCAGCGTCGCCATCGCGACGATGTTTTCCGCAGCGCTGGCGCTGCCCGTCGAGGCGGCGAGCTTGCGCATGGCCTGGGCGCAGGACGCCACCGGGCTTGATCCGCACACCCAGACGGCGTTTTCGTCGCTGCGGCTGCTGGAGCTGATCTATGAGCCCCTCGTGCGGCTCGACAGCGAACTCAATGTAGTGCCGGCTATTGCCGAAAGCTGGAGCTTTTCCGAAGACGGCACCACGCTGACCTTCAAGCTTGATGCCGATGCCAAGTTCAGCGACGGCACGCCGGTGACCGCGGCGGACGTCAAGGCTTCGTTCGAGCGGTTGCTGGATGAAGCAACAGGTGCCGCGGCGCGCTCCAATTTCCTGTCCATTGCCTCCATCGATACGCCCGAC
>JAQSXP010000055.1 GCA_029256605.1 Devosia sp.
CGCAAAGACCTCTTCCATCCGCTGCCGGCGCAAGGCGGGGTCGTGGACGGTGAAGGCGCCGAGTTCGAGATTTTCGCGGACGCTGAGGCCGCGCAGGATGTGTCGGCCCTCGGGCACATGCACCAGCCCCAGGCGGGCGATCTCATGGGCCGGCATAGTGGTAATATCCTGGCCATCGAAGACGACCGAGCCGGCGGTCGCGCGGACGAGGCCCGAAATGGTCTTGAGCGTCGTGGTCTTGCCCGCGCCATTGGCGCCGAGCAAGGTGACGATGCGGCCGCGGGGGACGGCCAGGTCAATCCCGTTGAGCGCATTGATCTTGCCGTAAGATGCGGCAAGACCTTGCACCTGGAGGATGTTCTGCGGCGGGGGCACGGGGTCAATCATCCAGAAAGGCCTCCCCATCGTCGCGCCCGAGATAGGCTTCGATCACCCGGGGGTCGGACTGAATCTGCCTAGGGGTGCCTTCAGCAATGATGACGCCATGGTCCAGAACGCTGATGCGTTCCGAGATCTGCATGACCAGACCCATATCGTGCTCGATCAGCAGCACCGAAATGCCCAGCTCGTCGCGGATGCGGCGGATCAACTCGATGAGGTCGAGCTTTTCGGCCGGGTTGAGACCGGCGGCCGGCTCATCGAGCAACAGCAGCGGCGATGCGGTTGTGTTCGGGCCAGACGCCGACAAATTCGAGGTGCTGGCGCGACACTGCGCGGATCGTTTCCTCCTCGCGCCGTTGCGAGGGCGTGCGCAGAATGGCCGCCAGCGCGCCCGCATGGGTGCGGCAATGCATGCCCGACATGACGTTTTCCAGCACCGTCATTTCGCTGAACAGCCGCACATTCTGGAAGGTGCGGGCGATGCCCGCCTTGGTGACCTGGTGCGGTTTGAGCTTGAGCAGTTCATGCCCATCAAAGCGGATAGCGCCGCGCTGCAGCTTGTAAAAGCCGGTGATGGAGTTGAAGAGCGAGGTCTTGCCGGCGCCATTGGGGCCGATGAGGCTGGTGACGCTGCGCTCGGCCACATCAAAGGACACGGCATTAAGGACGTTGTTGCCCGCAAAGGTGAGGGTGACGTCGGAAAGGGAAAGCAGGCCGGGCATGGTCTATCGCCCCTGCGAGGGCCAGATGCCCTTTGGCCGGAACAGCATGATCAGCAAGAGGCCGGCGGCAAAGACGAGGAGCCGCAATTCCCCCACATCGCGCAGCAGCTCGGGCGCGAGGATGACGATGAAGGCCCCCAGGATCACGCCAGGCACCTTGCCCATGCCGCCCAGGATGACGGCCATGAGGATCAGCACCGATTGCTGGAAGGAGAAGCTTTCGGGCGAGATGGCGCCGAGATTGACGGCAAAGAACGCTCCGGCGATCGAGCCATAGATGGCCCCGATCACATAGGCGGCCAGCTTGACCTTGACCCGGTCGATGCCCATGGCCTCGGCAGCGTCTTCGTCGTGGCGCACATAGAGCCAGGCGCGCCCAAGCCGGCTGTCGGCAACGCGCAGGGAGGCGATCACGGCCAAAACGGCCAGCACGCAAAAGACGTAATAAAAGTCCATGCTGCTGCGCATTTCCCAGCCAAAGATCCATGGCCGCTCAATGCCCGAAATGCCGCTGGCGCCTCCGGTAATGCTGAGATTGCGCGCGGAAAACCGCACGATCTCGCCGAAGCCCAGAGTGACGATCGCCAGATAATCCGAGCGCAGGCGCAGGGTGGGGCTGCCGATGATGATGCCGGCGCCGGCCGCAGCCAGGACGGCGATCGGCAGGGTCAGCCAGAAGTCGAGCCCATAAACATGGTGCACGATGCCAATCGTGTAGGCGCCCACGGCAAAGAAGGCCGCATAGCCCAGATCCAGCAATCCGGCATAGCCGACCACGACATTGAGGCCGAGAGCCAGAACGACATAAAGCAGAGCATTGGTCAGAATGACGGTGGCGTATGGCCCCAGCACATGGGGCGCCACGACCATCAGGGCCAGTAGCCCGAAAATGAGCGGCCAGCGATAGGCGGGATTGTCCCAAACCCCTTGCAAGCGCCCAAGCGGCGAGTGAACCGGCGAGCGCTCTATCACATCCGCTCCTGTTCCGATTTGCCGAGGAGGCCCGTGGGCTTGAAGACGAGGACGAGGATCAGGATGGAAAAGGAGAACACATCCTTCCAGGCGCTGCCGACGCCCGGGATCATCGTGCCAAAGGATTCCAGCAGGCCCAGAATCAGCCCGCCAAGCATGGCGCCGGGGATGGAGCCGATGCCCCCGATCACGGCGGCGGTGAACGCCTTGAGACCGATCAGAAAGCCCATGAAGTACCAGAGCGAACCATAATAGGCGCCGGCCATGGTTCCGGCTGCGGCAGCCAGGCCCGAGCCGAGGAAAAAGGTCACCGCGATCACCCGGTTCACGTCGATGCCCATCAAGCGGCACATGTCCTTGTCGATGGACACCGCGCGCATGGCGCGGCCGTATTGGGTGCGGGAGATGAAGAGCTCGAGCGAGAGCATCAACACCCCCGCCGTGCCCACCAGGATGATTTGGTTGTGGGAGATGAAGAGGTTGCCAAGGTTTATGCCGCCAAAGCCCAGATCGGCGCCGAAGGGCACATAGCGGCCGCCGGTGGCGCCGAGGATGCTGTTCTGCAGCACCAGCGATACGGCAAGCGCGGTAATCAGGATGGACAAGCGGGGCGCCGAGAGCATGGGCTGATAGGCAATGCGCTGGATCACCACGCCCAGGAAGCCGACGCCGATCATGGCCAGGACCATGGAGAAGGCCACGGCCGTCCAGCCTGAACCCAGCGCGCCCGACACGACGGAAAGCACCACAAAGCCGGCAAAACCGCCGACCATATAAACCTCGCCATGAGCAAAGTTGAGCAACTTTACGACGCCAAAGACCATCGTATAGCCGAGGGCGACCAGGGCATAGAACGAGCCGAGCACCAGGCCATTGACGAGCTGCTGCAAGACTAAGTCAGTCAGGGCCATGCGGATAACAAATCCCGGGTTGCAGTGCGACGGAGCACGGGTGGCACTCCGTCGCGACCGATGCTACTCGGCCAGCGCCCAGGCGCCGCCCTTGCCTTCAAGAACGATGAAGTTGGACCGCGCGAGTGTATTTTCATCGGTAAAGGAGATGTCGCCCGCGAGCCCTTCGGTGAACTCGGCACCTTTGAGGGCTTCGGTGATGGCGGCAGGGTCGGTGGAGCCCGCTTCCTCGATCGCGGAGGCGAGCAGCTTGGTGCCGTCATAGGTCAGGGGCGCATAGGGGCCTGGCGCATGGCCGAACTTGGCGGTGTAGCTGTCCACAAAGGCCTTGGCATTGGGCAGGAATTCGGCGGTCGGATTGGAAAAGGCGATGACGCCTTCAGCGCTGGAGCCAGCGATGTTGAAGAGCTCGGGCGAGTTCGAGCCGTCGCCGACGGCGATGATGCCTTGATAGCCGGCCTGGCGCAGCTGCCGGATGAGGAGACCCCCATCGGCGTAATAGGCGGTCCAGAACACGGCGTCGGGATTGGCTGAACGGATGGAGGTGACAACGGCGGAATAATCCTGCTCGCCCTTGTTCACGGTTTCGGAGGTGGCGACGGTCTTGCCGCTTTCCTCCCAGCGCTGGCGGGTGAGGTTGGCCAAATCCTGCGAATAGGCATCGCCCTGGTCGACGAGGGCGATGGTGTTGACGCCCTTGCTGTTGAAGTATTCGAGAGCCCTTGCCACCTGGTCATTGCCGGTGGAGTTGATCATGAAGGCATTGCCGCTATTAGCGGGAATAAGCTGGGTGGAATTGGCTGCTGCGATCACGAAGGGGATCTTGGCATCGGCGAAGATCTTGAGGGTCGGCAAGGTCGCGCCCGAGCAATAGCCGCCCACCACGCCGACGACGCCGCTCGAAGCGAGTTTGCTGGCGGCATTGACCGATTGCTGGGGATCGCAGGCGTCGTCGCCGACAATGGTCGAGACCTGCTGGCCCAAGACACCGCCGGCGGCGTTGATTTCTTCAAGAGCGAGTTCTGCCGCATTGGCCATGTCCTGGCCATAGGTGGCTTCCGAGCCAGAAGTGGGGACCAGCAGACCAATGGTCATGCTGTCCTGGGCAGCTGCGTATGCACTCATCGACGTCGCCAGAACCAGACCGGCGGCCAGCTTTTGCAGTAGGAAACTCATTCGTGCAAATCCTTCCCTGTTCATCGCGAGGATGTTCTTGCCGCCAACCAAGTCGACGCCTCCTCCAGCATCGATCATGCGCAGTTTTATTCTTCGCAGCTAATCACCCATTCCGCTGCCTGTCGATCCCCTCGTAAGCACAAATATACAGTTTGTATCCAGGGAGGAAATCAGGCGGTTTCCCGCTCCTTAAGCGCGGCAACAGTCTGCTCGATGATCTGGGTGACGCGGGCGCGTTCTTCGCCTTCGAGCGGCAGGCGGGGCGCGCGGATCCATTCGGGCGCGCCATAAACCAGGTGCTCGGCAAATTTGATGTACTGCACCAGTTTCACATCGGTATCGAGGTGAAAGGCCGGCGTCAGGATGCGGTAGAGCGCGCGGGCCTCCTCGAACCGGCCGCCGATGCAAAGGTCGAACAGCTCGACGCATTGGGCGGGCCAGGCATTGGTCATGCCCGAAACCCAGCCCGTTGCGCCCAGCGCTACGCTTTCGAGCAGCAGATCATCGACCCCGCAAAATACCTTGTAGCGGTCGCCCACGGCGTTGAAGATATCGGTGACGCGGCGGATATCGCCGGTTTCTTCCTTGATGGCCCTGATCGACGGGACGTCCGCCAGTCGCTCCAAGAGGGCCGGGGTAACGTCAACTCCATAGGCGATAGGGTTGTTGTAGATCATGATCGGCAGATCGGTTGCGGCACCCAGCGAGCGGTACCACTCCTCGGTTTCGCGCGGATCGGTCTTGTAGCCGATGGAGGGGAAGGCCATGAACCCTTGCGCTCCCCAGGAGGCATAGCGCTTGGCTGCGGCGCGGGCGTCGGCCGTTGTGACTTCCGCCAGCCCGGTTAGAACCGGAACGCGACCGCCCACGGTTTCGCAGGCGGTTTTAACCACGGCTTCTTTTTCGGCCAGGCTCATGCACGGGTTCTCGCCCAGCATGGGCAGCACGATGATCCCGGAAACGCCATTGCTCACCAGCCGTTCGTAAGAACGCCGGCAAGCCTGCAGATCCAGTTCCCCCGTTTCGGTCAGCTTGGTGGTTGTTGCCGGAAACACGCCAGTCCAGTCCATCTTGCACCTCTCCCGCATGCAGATTGGATGCAGCTTTTCAGCTGCGATGGGCGAAGTCTAGTGGCGTTGCTGCTGGTTCCCTCAAGACGCTAAATCGACGTGCTGCAACGCCAGTTCAGCGCTTTTCCAGACCATAGTTTCACCCAGGCGCCGTCGGGGAGGATGGTTCCTTGACCCCGGCGCGGCAAAAATCGTACCCGAGTAGCGCGCGGACATTTGGAGTGGATCACGATCCTTGCTCGATCTGGCTGCGCCCTAGCGGTGTGCGTGAGTGGGAGACGAGGCGTGGTCAATGAGCGGGAACTGGTGTGCGACGCTGCTGCGGACCCCGATCGCCTGCTGGCTTTGCAGGCCCTCGATATTCTCGACACGCCCGGTGAATATGCCTTTGACCGCATCACCGAGCTGATCCGGCTGATCTTCGGGGTGGAGATGGGCA
The DNA here is from genome assembly GCA_029256605.1 of Devosia sp. GTDB lineage: Bacteria > Pseudomonadota > Alphaproteobacteria > Rhizobiales > Devosiaceae > Devosia. The sequence continues at coordinate 5,672 of JAQSXP010000055.1, forward strand.
TCGTCTCGATGATCGATGCGCACCGGCAATGGTATAAGTCGGTGATGGGGCTGCCGACCCAGGAAGCTCCGCTCGATGGCACCTTCTGCCGCTATACCCTGCAGCTTGGCCGGCCCGTCATCGTGCCCGATGCGAGGCAAGACGCCCGCTTCTACGACAATCCCCACGTGGCCGGGGGCCCCCGCATCCGCTTTTATGCCGGCGCGCCCATCACCACCGCCACTGGCGAAGTGATCGGCACGATCTGTGCGATTGACCGGCAGGTGCGCGAGTTTGGTGAGCGCGAAACAGCGATCCTCATGCATCTTGCAGCCCTCGTGATGCGCGAGCTCGAGCTGCGTCAGGAGGCCTCCACCGATGTGCTGACCGGGGCGGCCAGCCGACGGGCCTTCAAGCAAGAGGCGGGCCGCCATCTGGCTCTGGCGCAACGCGAACTTTCGCCGTTGAGCTGTGTTGCCTTTGATCTCGACTACTTCAAGCATGTCAACGACAGCTTCGGCCATGCGGCCGGCGACCAGGTGCTGGCGGGCGTGGTGCGGGCGGTGCAGTCGGGGATGCGCCAGACCGACATTATCGGTCGTCTGGGCGGCGAAGAATTCACCATCCTGCTGCCCCACACCGATATGGAAGCGGCGGTGGCGGTGGCCGAAAAGCTGCGCCAGATCGTCAATGGCCTGCACTTTTCGTTGGGCGCGCCGCAACTCGAGGTTTCCGCCTCTTTTGGCGTATCGAGCTTGGCACCGGGCGATGACCTCGAAAGCCTGCTGAGCCGCGCCGACTTGGCGCTTTACCAAGCCAAGAAGTGTGGCCGCGATCAGGTTTGCCGAGCGGCAACGCCCGATGAGCCGGAAAAGACGAACCGGCGCCGCGTGCTCGTGGCCGGGCAGATCAGCTCGGACGCAGGTCGCGATGCTTATGACTGCACGATCAAGAGCGTCTGGGATGATGGGGCCGAGATCGCCGTTTCTTTGCCCGGGGCGGTGCCGGACCGGTTCAACCTGCTGCTGCGGGGCGCCGAGGAGCCGCGCGCCTGCGTTGTTACCCGCCGCATGCCGGGATCGCTCGAAGCGCGGTTCATCGAAGCTTGAGGCCGCTGGCCCGCAAGCCGGGCCAGCCCTTCGCCGCGGCGGCTAGTAGCTGATCGAAAAGCGCCGGGAGAGGCCCAGGCCAATAGCGAACTGGTGTTCGCTTCCCAGGTCAACGACGGGCGAGTCGGCGGCATCGCCCACGAGCCGGCTATATTCGGCCGAGGCGCTGAGGAAGGTGTCCGGGATGAATTCGTAGCGCGCCGCCACCTTCACGCCGACCGCCGTCGCGCCCGCGCTGGGATCGAATGCCGCCAGACGCCCGCCCGTCGCCACCGACTCGCGCTCGCTCACGCCGAAATAGGTGTCGATATAGTCGTCGCCGGCAAGGCTGGCGAATACGCCACCCACCACTTCGAACTGCGGGGTGAGGCGAGCGGTGGCGTCGAGCCCCACTTCGCCGACAAAGCCTTCGGCGCCGCCAAAGGCATAGCGGGCCTGGCCATAAACTTCGGTGCTCAGCACATCGCTGAGGATGAACTCGTAGCCGATGCGGGCGCCCACCTCAAAGGTCGTATCGATGTCGTCGAGCCCGGCCAGTTCCTCATAATCGGAACTGTTGCGTTCGCGCTGGACCGCAAAGCTGGGAGCAAAGCGCAGACCGCCTTCGGACTCGGTGCCGCCAATATCGATGACACCGGGGATGTGAAGCCGCTCGATGCGGATGATCGGGCTAACGGTGGCGGCATATTCGTCCCAGCCGGGAAAGGCGGGCGCTGCACCAACGCCAAGGCCCAGCTCGAAAATCAGGTCGGGCTTGTTGGGCTCGATGGCGACGAGTTCGGGCGCGGCCGTGCCAAAGGCATCGAAATCGGCGGCCTGCGCCAGTGTGGGGCAAAGCACCAGGGCGCCCAGCACCGCCTTGCGCATCAAACCGGTGGTGAAGTCGTGTCGCACTGCTTTTAGCCCCGCTCTTGGTTTTGTTCTGTCGCGCCAGCCGGTCAAAGCCTTCGCGATTGCATCTCGAGCAATATAGCGCCCGGGTGTTGCTGCAAGCTTTCAAAGAGCATGCTTTTGCCGCGCTTGCTATGGCATTTCGGCAACGTGCCGTGGCCCGCTTGTTTAGAGCTCGATCGGCTGGCCGCGCGACGCGATGATGGCCGCGATCAGGCGATGGACCCCAAGCACGTCGCGACCCGAGGCAGCGGGCTTGCGCCCGGTGGCGATGGCACCGGCGAAATCGCCGATCAAGGCGGCATGCGCCGCGCT
>JAQSXP010000056.1 GCA_029256605.1 Devosia sp.
TCAGTGCGAGATCTGGCCGAGGAAGGTCTTGGTGCGCTCGTTCTGGGGGTTGGAGAAGAAGCTTTCGGGTTCGCCGATCTCGACGATTTCGCCCTTGTCCATGAAGATCACCCGGTCGGCCACCTTGCGGGCAAAGCCCATTTCGTGGGTCACCACCAGCATGGTCATGCCTTCGCGGGCGAGGTCGATCATGGTGTCGAGCACTTCGTTGACCATCTCGGGGTCGAGCGCCGAGGTGGGCTCATCGAACAGCATGATCTTGGGGTTCATGCAGAGCGCCCGGGCAATGGCGACGCGCTGCTGCTGACCGCCTGAAAGCTGGGCGGGGTATTTGTCGGCCTGTTCAGGGATGCGGACGCGCTCGAGATAGCGCCGCGCCGTCGCCTCGGCTTCGGCCTTGCTCACTCCGCGCACCAGCGTGGGGGCAAGCATGCAGTTTTCCAGCACAGTCATGTGCGGGAAAAGGTTGAACTGCTGGAACACCATGCCGACATCGCGGCGGATCTTTTCCACATTGCTGCCCGAGCTCAGCTCGATGCCGTCAACCGTAATGGTGCCGGACTGGATGGTTTCGAGCTGGTTGATGCAGCGAATAAGGGTGGATTTGCCCGATCCCGAAGGGCCGCACACGACGATCCTCTCGCCCCGTGCGACGGACAGGTTGATGGCATTGAGGGCGTGATAGCTGTCATACCATTTATCGACGTCGCGCATGGCGACGGCGATATCGGCAGTTTCGGGTGCAGCCTTGGTCATTGCAGTTTCTGCCCTCAGGTCCTGATCTGTCGGTTTATTCGCCTGCCACCACGAACTCGGGCAGCGGTCCGCCAACCCATTCCTGGTGCAGTGCATTCAACTTGCCGTCGGCCTTGGCGCTGGCGATGAAGTCGTTGATATAGGCAAGCAGCTCATCACTCCCGGGGCGCACGGCAATGCCCTGGCTCTGCTGGCGCAGCGAGAACTTGGTGTCGAAGCGATCGGGCGCCATGGTGTTGATCTGGGCGATCACGACGTTGGACGCGCCCATGAGCGGGGTCTGGCCCGAAAGCAGGGCCTGCACGGCTGAGGCATCGTCGTCGAAGCGCTGGATATTGGCGTCAGCGGGCGCAATCTCGGTGATAGCCGTGTCCTGGGTGGAAGCGCGGGCTACCGCGATGTTCTTGCCCGACAGCCCCTCGGGCCCGGTCACGTCGAGATTGGTGTCGCCAAACACAAAGATTTCGATACCAGCATAGGGGTCGGAGAAATTGACCTGCTGCGCGCGTTCGGGCGTGATGCCGAGGGAAGCGACCAGAATATCGACCTGGTTGGACAAGAGATACGGGATGCGGTTGGGACCGGTGACGGGCACGAGGTTGACTTCAACGCCCATATGCTCGGCCAACAGGCGAGCCACGTCGGCGTCATAGCCGTCGGGGTTGCCCGACTGATCAAGAATGCCAAATGGCGGGAAATCAACCAGCATTCCCACATTGATGGTGCCGCGCTGCTGAATTTCCTCGACCGTCTGCGCGACGGCGGGGGCGCTCGCTAGGCCCGCGGCAAACAATGCCGCACCGGCCAGCCCGATCAGTTTTTTGCTCAGTTTCATTTAAAGCTCACTCCCAGTGTGATGATGTCCGGTCAGCGCGTGGTGGCCACGGCGAACCGACCCTCCAGATGCCGGGCCCACATCGACAGCGGCCAGCACAGGATGAAATACAGCGCCCCCACCAGCGAGAACACGAGCAAAGGCTGGAAGGTGGCATTGTTGATGATCTGGCCCGCCCGGGTGAGTTCCACAAAGCCGATGATCGAGGCCAGCGAGGTCCCCTTGATCAACTGCACGAGGAAGCCAACCGTTGGCGCGACCGAAATCTTGGCGGCCTGGGGCAGGATGACATAGCGCATGCTGTCCCAGTAGTTGAGGCCCAGCACATAGCTGGCCTCGCCCTGACCCGAGGGCACCGCCTCGATGCAGCCGCGCCAGATCTCGCCCAGATACGCGCTGGCATGCAGCGTCAGCGCCACCGCGGCCGCGATCCAGGGATTGATGCCCACGCCCATGATCGACAGGCCGAAATAAACGAGGAACAGCTGCATCAGCAGCGGCGTGCCCTGGAACACCCGGATAAAGGCCAGTGCCAGATAGCGCAGCCATGGCTTTTTGGAGACGCGCCCAAGTGCAACGGCTATGCCCCCAAGGGCGCCGCCGGCAAAGGCAATGGCGGACAGCAGCAGCGTCCACTGCACTGCGCTGACGATATAAAGGATTTCATTGGGGCCAAAGGGGCGAAACATGGCTTGATCCTATCGCGCCAGCGGATAGCGGAACGCGGCGCGTCCGATCGCGGAAAACAGGCCGGAAAAGCCCAGCGACAGAATAAAATACATGATGGTGATCACCAGATAGACCTCGAAGGCCGCAAAGGTCGAGGACTGGATGTTGTTGCCGGCCGCCGCCAGATCGGTCGCGGAGATGGCGGACACCACCGACGAGGTCAGCATCAGATAGATGAACTGGCTGGTGAGCGCAGGGTAGATGGTGCGCAGGGCCGGCTTGAGGATGATGTAGCGAAAGATCTGATGCCCTTTGAGACCAAGCGCCTTGCCCGCCTCGACCTGCCCGCGGTTGATCGACTCGATCCCGGCGCGCACGATCTCGGTGGCATAGGCGCCCACATTGACCGACAGCGCAACGAGTGCAGCGGTGTTCGGATCAAACCGGATGCCGAGTGCCGGAAGCGAGAAATAGATAAAGAAGATCTGGATCAGGAACGGGGTGTTGCGGATCACCTCGATATAAAGGTTCACCAGCCAGCGCAGGGGCTTGGGCCCGGCCGTTTTGGCCAGCGCGCAGGGGATCGCGATCAGCGTGCCAATCAGAATGGCGCCCAGGCTGAGCTGGATGGTGATCAAGGCGCCGTAGATCAACTGATCGAAATTGTTGAACACCGGCGCAAAATTGAACTGGTAACCCACGGGTTCTGCCCCAGACCTTGCTCGCGATTAGATCGATCTAAATAGCACCGCGCCGCGAAGGTCAACCCTTAGGCGAGCGCTCGAACAGGTCCAATCGAGCCGCGTTCAACCAGGTGACTGGGCACGGTGCGCCGCTCCGGAGGGGCATCGGGATTGTCGATCCGGTGCAGCAGTTGTTGGGCGGCGTGCAGGCCGATGGCGAAGGGCTCGGTGGCGACCGAGGCCAGTCCCGGTCGCACCAGATCGGCTTCCGCGACATTGTCATAGCCGATCAAGGACACGTCGCGCCCAGGCACCAGCCCGCTGTCGCTGAAGCCCTTGTGCATACCCAAGGCGATCACGTCGTTGTGACAAATCCAGGCTGTTGGCGCGGAAGTTTGTGCTGCCATGCTCTGGGCCAGCGCAATGGCTGCGGCATGCGTGGATTCGATGACGGTTTCGATGGGCTGAAGCGCCTTATGCCGGCGCATGGCGGAGCGGAACGCCCCGAGCCTTTCGTCCCGCGCCGAATGGTTGAGATTGCTGGCAACAAAGCCGACAAGGCCATGGCCCAGCTCTGCAAGAAGGCTGACTGCGCTCTCCATTCCCCCGGCCTGGTCCATCCCGGTATAATCGACCTCGCCGGCAGCCGATGTCCGCAGCACCTCGCCCACAGGCATGCCCCAATCCCTGAGGCGGGCGATGAAGCCGGGCTCAGTGCCCGCTGCCGGGCAAACGATCAGCCCGTCCACCCCATGCTCGCGCATCCGGTTGACGAAGACATCCTGCTTGGCCGGCGATTCCCCGGAATGGGCGATAAAGGTGGCCAATCCGGCGCCATCAATGACCTCATCGATCCCGGCGAGAAGTTCGCCAAAGAAGGTGTTGGACAGATTTGGGATAATCACCCCGATCGTGCGGCTCCGCGCGGCCCGCATCCCGGCAGCGCCGATATTGTAGACATAGCCGATCTCGGCCATGGCCGCTTCAACGAGCGCCCGGGTATCGTCACTCACCAACGGGCTCTTGCGCACGACCAGCGAGGCTGTCGCCCGGGACACACCGGCCTTCTGGGCAACGTCCACCAATGTTGGCCGCACACGCGGCGACATCCTTTTGTTCATTCCCCTCCCTCGAGTGACCTTGTTAGATCGATCTATGTGTTAGCGCATCTTGCCGCCGTTCGGCAGAGGGAGAACAACGATCCTGGTTGGCGGAAACTTCGCGCCAGAGCAAGTTTTCCCCCGGCGGGGGCAGTTTGAAAATCTCTTCTCCTGGTGCTGTGTTCGGGACTTGCGGCCTGCCTTGCTAACGGGCTCCCCCAGCCCGTAGCATTTGGGATGAGGCAAGTTCTGTTGAACCATGGGGGACCGTCAACTTGTGCAATCAGTGTGTGATCGAAGGCGTAAAGAAGTCGATGCTGTCGCGACGCTCTCTGTTCAAGGGGGCGGCGCTGGCCGGGGCAGCCGCAGCGGCATCGGGTCTCGTGTCGCAGCAGGCCTTCGCGCAGGCACCTAGCCGGGTGGTCGACCTGACCCATACCTATGATGCCCAGTTCCCAACCTTCGATGGCGCGCCGGGTATCGAATATGAGTGGGCGGTGGAGTTCGCAGACAGCGGCTACCAACTGCACAAGCTGACCATATTCGAGCACACCGGAACCCATATCGATGCGCCGTTCCACTTCAGTGAGGATGGCATCAGCGTGGATCAGCTGGAGCCGCAAAAGCTGGTCGCCCCGCTGGCGATCATCGATATCACTGACCGGGCGGCGCAAGACGCCAATGCCACGGTTGAAGCGGCCGATATCGAACGCTGGATCAGCGAGAACGGGGACCTGCCGGCGGGCGCCGTGGTGGCGCTGCGCTCGGGCTGGGCCAAGAAGGTCAAGGAAGCATCATTCCGGAACGACCCAGACGGTAATTTCGCGTTTCCCGGGTTTGGCAAATCGGCGACGGACCTGCTGCTTAAGCTTGATGCCGCGGCGATCGGGGTCGACACGCTTTCGCTTGATCCGGGCAATTCAGCCGATTTCGCCGTGCACAATTCCTGGTTGCCCGCCGGGCGCTACGGGATCGAGGGCCTCAAGAACCTTGAGGAACTGCCCGTCAAGGGCGCGACCATCGTGGTGGGTGCGCCCACGCATCGTGGGGGGACTGGCGGTCCGGCCCGCATCCTGGCTTTGCTCTGATGTCGGTTGTTCCCCTCCTCAGCGATGCAGAAGCGAGCGCGGAAGCGCTCGCAGTTTTCGACGATATTCGCGAGCGACGCGGCAGTGACTACGTGAACAATTTCTGGCGTGCGCTGGCCCATGACCCCGATCAACTCAGGGATGTCTGGACGCAAGTCCAGCAGGTCATGGCTGCCGGGGCGCTCGACCCGCTCGTCAAGGAGCTGATCTATATCGCGGTCTCGACAAGTCATGGCTGCGGCTATTGCGTTCATTCCCATACGGCCGCCGCCAAGGCCAAGGGCTTGACCCCGCAGATGCACAATGAACTGCTCGCGGTCATTGCGCTCGCCAGTCGCACCAATGCGTTGGCGACGGCGCTAGGCGTGCCGGTGGATCACAGGTTCGACGCGGGCGCAACGGATTGACGTCGCAACGGCCGCGCCAACACGCCTGCGGCTTTTCCCGCCTAGCGGGCGGGGGAGGCCTTAGTTGGAGAGTTCCACGATCCGCTGTTGCAGGAAGCGTTGTTCAGGCTCCTGCTGGCAAAGGCTGAGCGCGCGGGCATAGGCGGCCCGCGCATCGCTGAGGCGGCCGAGCCGGCGCAGCATGTCGGCGCGGGCGGCGTGGGCCAGATGGTACTGGGTCAATTCGCCCCGCTCGAGAATGGCGTCGATCATGCCCAGTCCCACTGCCGCGCCCCGCGCCATGCCGCTGGCGACGGCGCGGTTGAGTTGCACCACGGCGGATGGCGCCGCCTGGGCCAGAACATCGTAAAGTCCCGCAATCTCGGCCCAGTCGGTCTGCCCATAGGAGGGAGCGGCGGCATGCACCGCCGCAATGGCGCCTTGCACCGCATAAGGGCCGACCGCGCCGGTGGCGAATGCCTGCTGCACAAGGCTGGTGCCCTCGGCGATCAGATCGGCCCGCCACATCTGGCGGTTCTGGTCCTCGAGCAGCACGATATCACCCGTCACGCTCACACGGGCCGTCCGGCGTGATTCATGCAGCAGCATCAGGCCAAGCAGACCAAGCACCTCCGCCTTGGGCAGCAGGTTTTGCAGCAGGCGGGCCAGCCGGATCGCTTCGTCCGAAAGTTCGGCCCGGGCGAGGAGGGCGCCCGAGGAGGCCGAATAGCCTTCGTTGAACACGAGATAGATCACCCGCAATACGGCGTCGAGCCGAGGGGCCAGCTCGGGGCCGCCGGGCACCTCATAGGGCAGGCCCTGTTGCTTGATGCTCGCTTTGGCGCGCACGATCCGCTGTGCCATGGCGGGCGTTCGGGTGAGAAAGGCCCGCGCCACCTGCTCGGTCGTCAGCCCGCACACTTCTCGCAGCGTGAGGGCAACCTGGGACTGGGGCGCCAGCGCAGGGTGGCAACACACAAAGATCAGGCGCAACTGGTCGTCTTCGAGGATCATTGGGTCCTCCTCCGGTTCCACCGCTTCGGCCTGGCGCAGCAGCAAGTCCTCGGCGATCCCCGTCAGGCGTGACCGCCGCCGCAACTTGTCAATCGCCGCAAAGCGCCCGGCTGAGACCAGCCAGGCGGCAGGGTTGGCCGGCATGCCCTCCCGCGGCCAATGCTGGGCCGCCGCCAGAAAGGCGTCGTGAAGCGCTTCTTCGGCCAGTTCGAAATCACGCAGCAGGCGCACCAGCGTTGCCAGCACCCGGCGCGAGTGCTGTCGCCAGATCGCCTCCAGCTCAGGCGCGCGGAGGCCTGGCATGGCTCAGAACAGCATCACCGGCCGCACTTCCACTGCGCCCAGCCGGGCCATGGGAATGTTGCGGGCGATCTGCATGGCCGCCTCCGCGTCCTCGACATCCACGAGGATGAAGCCGGCCACTGCTTCCTTGCTTTCCATGAACGGTCCATCGGTGATCATGGCTTGCCCACCACGCACCCGCACGGTTCGCGCCTGGTCGCGGCTTTCAAGCGCTTCGGCATGGATATACACCCCGGCGTCCATCAGCGACTGATCATAGGCTTGGGACTCTTCGCCCATCCTGGCCCAGTCGCTGGGTTGCATTCGGGCGGCAAGATCTGCGTCGAGTGTCACGAGACACAGGAATTTCATAGCTCAACCCTTTCCAGAACGCCCAATGGGCGCACTTCGATCGACCCCATCGTGGCTAGCGGCATTCTCGCGGCGACCCCGATGGCCTCATTGAGATCGCGCGCCTCGATGAAGAACAGGCCGCTCAGATGTTCCTTGGTTTCCATGAAGGGTCCA
>JAQSXP010000057.1 GCA_029256605.1 Devosia sp.
CATGACATCGTGATGTTTGCCCGCTACGAGCGCAAGATCCTGTGCCAGGGGCGCGGTTCGGCGGCCAATTCCACCGTCTGCTTTTGCCTTGAGATCACCGAGGTCAATCCGGTCACCGGCAATCTGGTGTTCGGGCGCTTCATTTCCACCGAACGCGACGAGCCGCCCGATATCGACGTCGATTTCGAGCATGAGCGGCGCGAAGAGGTGATGCAATATGTCTACCAGAAATATGGCGGCAGGCGCACGGGCCTGACCGCCAATGTGATCTCCTATCGCTCCAAGAGCGCCATGCGCGAAGCGGCCAAGGTGTTCGGGGTGGCCGAGGATACGGTGGCCGCGCTCAACCAGATGCAATGGGGCTGGGGTGCCCCTTTCGATCTGCGCGAGGTCGAGCGGATCGGCATGCATCCCGATGATCCCGTGCTCGCCCAATTGTTCGAGGTGACCAAGGTTCTGCATGGCTTTCCGCGCCATTTGAGCCAACATGTGGGCGGTTTCGTCATCACCCGGGACTCGCTGGAAAGCCTCGTACCGATCAGCAAATCGGCCATGGAAAGCCGCACCATCATCGAGTGGAACAAGGACGATATCGACGCGCTGGGCATTCTCAAGGTCGATATTCTGGCGCTCGGCATGTTGTCTTGCCTGCGGCGCGCCTTTGAGCTGATGCACCGCCACTACAATCAGGAGATCCGGCTGGTGGACCTTCTGGCCGAAGAAACCGACCCCGACCAATCCAAAAAGGCGCGGGTTTATGCCATGACCCATCGCGCCGATACGATCGGGGTCTTCCAGATCGAAAGCCGGGCGCAAATGTCCATGCTGCCGCGGATGCGCCCCAAGGAATTCTATGATCTCGTGATCGAGGTGGCCATTGTGCGCCCCGGCCCTATCCAGGGTGGCATGGTGCATCCCTATCTGCGCCGAAGGCTGGGCAATGAGGACGTGACCTATCCCAGCCCGGAGCTCAAGGCCGTGCTCGGGCGCACGCTGGGCATTCCCCTGTTTCAGGAACAGGCAATGCAGATCGCGGTGGTGGGCGCAGGCTTTTCAGCCGGCAAGGCCGATCAGCTGCGCCGCGCCATGGCCGCCTGGAGGCGAACCGGCCAGATCGCCCAGTTCGGCGAGGAGTTCATCGCCGGCATGCTGGCCAATGGCTACCAGCTCGATTTTGCCAAAGGCTGCTTTGCCCAGATCCAGGGCTTTGCCGAATATGGCTTTCCCGAAAGCCATGCGGCTTCGTTTGCGCTGCTGGTTTATGCGTCCTGCTGGCTCAAATGCCATTATCCCGATGTGTTTGCCTGCGCGCTGCTCAACAGCCAGCCCATGGGCTTCTATGCTCCCTCCCAGATTATCCGCGATGCAGTCGAGCATGGGGTGGAAGTGCGGCCCGTCGATATCAACCGCTCCGACCTCGAACATGTGCTGGAAGGCAATAGCCGCCCGGCGGCCGAGCATTTGTGGGTGCAGCATGCCGAAATGGCGGGCGACATCCGCTCTACCCATGCCATCCGGCTGGGGCTGTCAGCGATCAAGGGGCTCAAGGAGGATCACGCCAACCGGCTCGTCGCACGACGGGGGAGCGGCTATGATTCCGTGCGCGATCTATGGCTGCGCACCGGACTGCCGGTGGCAAGCCTTGAGATCCTGGCGCAAGCGGATGCCTTTGGCTCGCTGGGCTTGTCGCGTCGCGATGCGGCTTGGGCGGTCAAGGGGCTGACGGCAACGGCCGGCGCCGAAACCCTGCCCCTGTTTGCCGCTGCGCCCCTTGCGCCATCCCACGGGCAGGGGGAAGCCGATGCCGAGCTGCCGCCTATGCCCCCGGGCGAGGAGGTGATCCATGATTACCGCCATCTCAGCTTTTCGCTGAAAGGCCATCCCCTGCATTTCGCCCGCCCGCAGCTGGAGCGGCGCGGCGTGGTCAAGGCCAGCGCCTTGCTTGGGCTTTCCCCCGGGCGGCAAGTGGAAGTTGCGGGCCTGGTGCTGGTGCGCCAGCGGCCCGGCACCGCGCAGGGGGTGATCTTTGCGACCCTAGAGGATGAAACCGGGGTGGCCAATGTGATCGTGTGGCCGAAGGTGTTTGAAGCAAATCGGCGGGTGGTGCTGGGGGCACGCATGCTGGCGGTCAAAGGCGAGCTGCAGCGGGAGGGCCTCGTGATCCATATCGTGGCGCGGCAGCTGACGGATCTGACGCCGATGCTGCTCGATATCGCCGATGGGCATCCCTTGGGGGATGCCGTGCTGGCGCGTGCCGATGAAGGGCGCACCGGCACACCGGGCAGCCGCGGGGTCGAGCGTGACCAGCAGCGCTACGAGGACGCGAGCCGCCGCCAGGCCCATGCGGCCTTGCCCAGCGGACGCAATTTTCATTAGGCTGGAGGTTCCTGAAAACCGCCCGCGACGGCTTTCCGGCGCCACTCTCGGTAATTTACGTATTGAGGGCGTGATCTCAAGCCCTCCTTAACCCAGATCAGGTTTGATTGGCCGATCACGAACCGGAGACAGGTGTGTTCACCCCCGCGCATAAATCAATGCCGGCGCTCGATTATGTGTCGACCGTCAAGTCTGTCTACAAGGACAGACGCGCGATGATTTACGGCACGCTGGCCAGCGCGGTCGGCGCGGGCGCGACCGCAATGAAAACGGGATCGCCGCTGCTCTGGGCCATCACCGCGATTTTCCTGCTGATTGCGGTGTTCCGTTTCATTGACATGACCCGGTTCAAGCAGGCCGATATAGGGCCTGAGGATGTCGCCGCCGCCTATCAATGGGAGGTGCGCGCCACCTGCTGGGGCGCCTTTGTCGCCCTGGTTTACGGCTCCTGGTGTTTCTTCAGCTTCGTGTTCGTCGATGATCCAGTGGCCGAGATCATCAGTATGGTGACCACCACCGGCTGCATGGTGGGCATCGTCACGCGCAATTTCGGGCTGGACCGGCTGCTCACCCTGCAACTGGTGATTGCCTGCACCCTGATGTGCGCGGGGTTGTTGCTGGGCGGCGATATCTATCATCAGGTGCTTGGCGTCCTCATGCTGCCCATGCTGCTGAGCATGCGCGTGCTGGCGCGCGATGTGCGGCTGATCCTGCTCAGTGCGGTGCATCAGCGGGTTGAGGCATCCCGCCTGGCCATCGAGCTCGATACGGCGCTCGACACCATGCAGCATGGCTTGTGCATGCTCGACAGCCGCGGCTTTATCTCGGTGACCAATGACTACGCCGAAAAGATCTTCCAGGCGCTGGTACCGGGCGAATGGGGCGGCCGGTGCTTTGCCGACAGCATTGCCCAAGCCGAAGCGCACGATACCTTGTCCCATCCCGATGCGCAGAACCTGCTAGATTGCGTCGCGCGCGGCAGCGGCAAGACGGTTCTCAAGCTTGAAAGCGGAGAGTTCATCGAAGTCACCGTCAGCTCGCGGCGTGAACAAAAGGTGCTGCTGTTTGAAAACATCACCGCGCGCGTGGAAGCTGCCGAGCGTATCAACTTCATGGCCCATTTCGACAGCCTGACCGGCCTGCCCAATCGCGGGCACTTCGCCGAACTGGTGGAAGCCGACCTCGTGCAGCGCCGCACGATGCGCGGGTATGGCGAGATCGTGCTGATGATCGTCGATATCGACGACTTCAAGCATGTCAACGACACGATGGGGCACCTGGTGGGGGATCGCCTGCTGGTCGAGGTCTCTCATCGACTTGATACGCTAATGGGGGCCGACTGCCTGGTGGGCCGCTTCGGCGGCGACGAGTTCCTGGTTTATCGCGGCGATGTCACCCAAGCCGAGGCCACGCGCGATGCCGAAGCCATTGTGGCCGTGTTCAAGCCGCCCTTCAACATCATGGGGCAGGTCATCGCCATCAATGTCAGCGTTGGTCTCGTGGTCGAAGACGCCATGACGGAGGGCCTGGATTCGCTGATGACCAAGGCGGATCTGGCGCTCTACAAGGCCAAGGGCTCGGGCAAGTCGCAGGTGCAGTCCTTCCAGGAAGAAATGGATGTGGACTACCGCTACCGGCAGCGGCTCAAAAACGATCTGCGCCATGCGCTCGACACCGATGCCCTGTCGCTGGTGTTCCAGCCCATCGTCGACATCAAGACGCAGCGTGTGGTCAGCTGCGAAGCGCTGGCGCGCTGGCACCATCCGGAACTCGGACCCATTTCGCCGGCCGTATTCATTCCCATGGCCGAGGAAACCGGCCTGATCTCCGAAATCAGCCGCTGGGTCTTGACCAGTGCGACGCGCGAATGCCGCGCCTGGCCCGACGATGTCAGCGTGTCCGTCAACATTTCGGCCCGCGATTTCCGCAATGCCGATGTGGGCGATATGGTCGAGCAGGCGCTGCGCAACTCGGGCCTTGCACCCCGCCGGCTCGAGATCGAAGTGACGGAAACCGCGCTGATCGAAGAGCGCGACGCCGCGACCCAGATCCTCAGCGGTTTGGCCATCAAGGGCATCGGTATTGCGCTGGATGACTTTGGCACCGGCTATTCGTCGCTGAGCTATCTGCAGGCGCTGCCGTTTACCAAGCTCAAGGTAGATCGCAGCTTTGTCATGAACATCGCGACCGATGCCCGCGCGCTCAAGCTGCTGTCCAATGTGGCCCAGCTGGGCAAGGACAATAACCTCGTGATCACCGCTGAAGGGGTCGAAACCGAAGAGCAGCTCGAGCTGGTTTCGCGCCACACCTGCGTTGACCAGATCCAGGGCTTCCTGTTCGGTGCGCCGCTGCCCCGCCGCGAAATTGCGGAGTTGATTGGCCGCATGCGTGTGACGCAGAGCTTCCCTGCAAAAATCGTCAAAACGGTTAATTCCCGGTAAACACCCCGTGATTGGGCTGTTTTCCGCCCCCTCGCGGCTTTCCCAGTAGCTCGAAAGAGGGGGAACCAAGCAGTTCTCCTCTTTTCCAATATGGCTAACAAATGCTTAACTCCCCCTGGGTGTAAGGGGTGATTTGATGAGTGCGGCAGTCACACCCGTTGCCGGCGGCACTTCCCGGTTTGCGGAAGCGCTTGTCGACCTTCTCGATAGGGTCGAATACCGGCGGGTGAGCGTAGAGGATCAACTAGATCCAGTGTATCGGCTTCGATATGAGGCCTATCGGCGGGAAGAGTTCATCCCGTTCAACAGTCAGCAGGTGGTGCGGGACGAGTTCGATGAACTGCCCAATGTTTCCTGCTTCGGGGTGCACATCGATGGACGGCTCGTCAGTTCCATCCGTGTTCACCATCTGAGCCGGGAAACCCCGGTGTCGCCGTCGCAATCGGTGTTTCCCGACATCCTCAATCCATTGATTGAGGAAGGGGTACACATGGTCGATCCGGGCCGGTTCACCGCCGATCATGAAGCGACGCTCGCCTATCCGGCACTGCCCTTCCTGGCGCTGCGGATCGGGGTCATGGCGGCCCGCCATTACGGGGCGCGCTATTGCCTGTCATCGGTGCGGCCTGAGCATTCGGCCTTTTATCGAAGGGTGTTCAACTCCACGCAATGGGGTGAGGCGCGGTATTATCACGGCCTGCGCTTTCCGATGGTGCTGATGGTGGCCGATGTGCCGGTGATCTATCCGCCATTGCTTGAGCGTTATCCCTTTTTCATGTCGACCGATGAAGAGCGCGAAGCGCTGTTCGGCGCTGCGGGATCGGCAAAGCTGGTGGCTCCGAGTGCACGTATCGCCCGGCGCATTGCCGAGCTTGGCGGGCAACCTGAGGTCGAGACGTAAGCACAGCCCCGGCCGTGGTCACACAGCCGGGGATAAGACTCTCAAGCCAGTATCCGACTGCGCCGATTAGGGCAGCTCTCGCAGCGCTTCGCCGATCCAGGCCAATCTGTCCTGACGCAGGAAACCCCAGTTGTAAAAGGCGATCTCTTCGACGCCACCGGCGAGCAAGGCCTGCACTGCGCCTAAAAACTCGGACTTGTTCGCCAGGTCGGGGTGGGAGGGGCGCAGGATGCCGCGCAGCTTGCCGGCGCCTTTGAGGCGGCGCTGAACGTCAAAGAGGTCGGCGGCAACGCGCTCCGCCGTGGGTTCGTAAAAGCAGGCCTCGATGATCCCTGCAGTCTGCGCCAGCGCCGGCAGGTCGCTGCCCTCGTACCAGGCCCCCGCAGTTGGGCGAGCAACCGAAGGGATCACCGAAACCGTCGCATCGGCCCTCACCGCATCCCGAATTTCCGCGACCAGCGACGTCACCACGCCACAGCGAAACTCAAGAAAGCTTTGCAGCTCGAAATCCGCGGCAAGGTCAGCCCGCCAGAAGGCCTCGGCCATGTCAGCGGGATAGTCGACGCCGCTTTCGAGATAGGCGTCGATATCGGCAGCGATCTGCGCCTTGAGGCGGCGGGCATCGATGCCGGCGCGCTCAGCCCCGGCAAGGCAATGATCACAAAAGCAAAGCCCGAGCAGGTTTTCGAGCCAGGCATTGGATCTCATCAGGGCAAACTCGTGATGAAAGCCATGGGCATAGGGCGTCCAGCCGGGCGCTTCGAGGGAAATGCCGGCTACGGAATAGCGCTCGGTTACGTCAGTCGCAAGAGCAATGGCATAGGCGCGTGCGTCCGGGGCCGATGGACAAAGATTGTAGAAATAGGGATCGCCAAAGGCGTTGCGGACGACGCTTTCCGGGTGGGCCATGCCGAGCCGGGTATTGTGCAACAGCACCAGCCAAACATTGGTCGCCATGTCCGAGCGCGTCAGCTCTTTGAGAACATCTCCGTGGGCGAGGAGAGAGTTAGCCAGCGGCTGGATGGCGCCATAGCGCGAGGGGTCGGCATGGAAATAAACCGTGCCGTCTTCAGGGAAATACACCTTGCCGCTTGTGCCACGCGGTCGGAGGAACTTGCCAGCATGGTAGCTTCCCGCCACCGTCACCGTATCAAGGCCCAGGCGCCGGAACTCGTCGACCGCCGCGGGCACCCCCACCTCCTGAAGATCCCAGGCATAGGTGTAAATGGCTTTGTAGCTCATCGGTCGGCCTCAACAGAATTGCTGGATTGCGCTGGCCGGAGGGCCGAGATCAGGCATAGTCTGTAACAAACCTACTTTCTTCGTCAAGCAAGCAGGCAGAGTGAGCGCCATACTTGAAATTTTCTTACATGTTTCATGTCTGGTGTGCAGGTCGACGCCCCGAGTGGTTTCAGGACGGGATCTGATGGATTCGCGCGCCTGGAACCACTTGCTGAGCAATGTCGCAGAGATGACGGTGATGGGTGAGGTAGATCACCTGGCCCATCGTGGCCATCTCCGCAAATAGCCGGAACACTTCTTCAGAACGGGGCTCGTCAAAGGTTTCCATGATGTCGTCGGCAATA
>JAQSXP010000058.1 GCA_029256605.1 Devosia sp.
GCGATCACACCATTGCTTACGAGAGCCCGTGCGTCCTTGCCGGTCAATTCGTTCTGGGTGGCCGAAGGCATGGCAACATCGCAAGGCACATCCCAAATCGAGCCCTTCTCGGCCCCAACGAAATACGCCCCGGACTGCGAGCCCTTAAGCTGAAGATAATCGGAGATGCGGCCACGGCGCACTTCCTTGACCTGCTTGAGCAGTTCGAGATCGATCCCCTGCTCGTCAACGACATAGCCGGAGCTGTCTGACATGGCGACGACCTTGCCGCCAAAGGACTGCACCTTTTCGACGCTATAGATGGCGACATTGCCGGAGCCGGAAATCACCACCCGCTTACCATCAAAGCTCTGCCCCTTGGTCGCGAGCATGGACTGGATGAAATAGGTGTTGCCGTAGCCAGTCGCTTCCGTGCGGGCGCGCGAGCCGCCGTAGAACAGCGCCTTGCCGGTCAAAACGCCTGCCTCATAGCGGTTGGTCAGCCGCTTGTACTGACCGAACATATAGCCGATCTCGCGGCCGCCAACGCCGATATCGCCAGCCGGCACGTCGGTATATTCGCCCAGATGCCGATAAAGCTCGGTCATGAAGGACTGGCAGAAGCGCATGATCTCGCCATCCGAGCGCCCGCGCGGGTTGAAATCGGAGCCGCCCTTGCCGCCACCGATCGGCATCCCGGTCAGTGCGTTCTTGAAGGTCTGCTCGAAGCCGAGGAACTTGATGATCCCGACATTGACCGAGGGATGAAAGCGCAGCCCGCCCTTATAGGGCCCAAGCGCCGAGTTGAACTGCACCCGGAAGCCGCGATTGATCTGCACCTGGTTCTTGTCGTCCACCCACGGCACGCGGAAGATGATCTGCCGCTCGGGCTCGCAGATGCGCTCGATGAGGGCGTGCTCGAGATAATCGGGATGCTTGGCAATAACCGGCCCGAGGCTTTCCAACACTTCGCGAACGGCTTGGTGGAACTCGGGCTCTCCTGCATTGCGCAGCAGCACTTGATCAAGCACAGGTTGCAGCTTCTCGACGATCATTGGAGACCCCTCACATTCAAAACAGAGTTGGGCAATGCTCTAGCCCAGCCCGGCATGCTGTTGAACATAAAAGAAGCAGGCTGCCTGTTATTTTTGCGGCGTCTTTAAATCAAATGCAGGTCGAGGCAAAGGTGACGGGCAGGAACACCAATATTGCAGCCCCAAGCGCGGCCCGATTAGCCCAAAGTGCGGCCGTCGCTAGACTAGACGCTTCCGGCCCGGTTCGGAGGGGCCGCCAAGCCAGCCAGGCCAGCGGCACCAGCACGGCAACAAAGGCAAGGAGCAACCACAGGCGGTGCTGGCTCCAGCCATAGGCGCAGCCCAGCGCCTGAAGGCCATAGAGCAGCACAAAGCCAAGCGACCAGACGACAAAGCCGGAAACAAGGTGGACCAGGGCGAGGCGGTTGGAAGCGCTCATGCGGCACCTGCAAGCAGGAGGGCAAGCCCGACCCCGGGCACCACGGCAAGGCCCGCATAAAGGTTCCAGAGCAGCGCCAGGTTGGGATCGGTCTGGCGCCGCGCGGAGACAAAGCCTTGCGCATGCCGCCAGATCGCGTGACCGGCAATGAGCGCGCCGATGCCACAATGGAGTGCGCAATAGCCCAGCGTGACAAATACGACGGCCGAACGGGCATGCAGGGTTGCGTCCCCCACCCCGGCCATGAGGGCAAGGAGGGCCGCCGCGGCCAGAAGTTGCAGCGCAACGGCGCCGCCCTGCAGTGGGACCGGACTGCGGCCCGCCCGGTTACGGCCTTGCGCGGCAAAGGCCAGTCCCGCCGCTAGAAGGGCGCCCGCACCCGCCAGCCCAAGCAGCAAGGGCGAGAGCACGAGCGGTGGAACTGCCTCCCAGTTGGGCGCTACGACCAGAAGAAAAAGACCGCCAAACAGCAAGGAAGCAAACAGCGTCCCATTGGTCACAAGGCCGGTGGCATTGGCGAGCACGGTGACATTGGCTGCCACTTCGCCATCGAACGGCGCGGCCTCGTTCATGCCGATCTCGACCGGGCCCTGATCGTGTTTCTTCCCCAGGCTCATCGGCCAGACAAGGAACAGCCCGACCACCAGCAGCGCGCTGATCGGGGCCAGCCAATATTGCCCGAACAGCAGCGCGAGGAAGAAGCTGCCGGTCGCCAGCGCCGTCCAGAGCGGCAGGAAGGATCGGTGCGGCAGCACCATCACATGCTCCGCCGCGCCGGTGACGATATCGACGCCCAGCGTCTCCATATGGTCATCGCGCACAAAGCCGAGATAGCCGTGTCCACCAGCCAGCTTCGGCCCGATCACTGCCGGCTCAAGCAGGTCCGCCCGCTGGCCGATCTGCGGGAGCGAGGCGAAGTTATAGCTTGGCGGTGGCGTCGGCGTCGCCCATTCCAGTGTTTGTGCCGACCACGGATCACGCCGGAACCGCTTGCCGAAGCGGAACTGCAGCACGAGGTCGGCGAGCACCAGCATGAAGCCACTGGTGAGGATAAAGCCCCCGATCGAGGACAGGAGGTTCAGCCAATCCCAGCCCCAGTTGGATGGATAGGTAGAGATGCGCCGCGGCATGCCCATCAGCCCCGTCAGGTGCATCAGGAAAAAGGTAAGATTGAAGCCGATCAGGATCAGCCAGAAGGCGGGCACCGAAAGTCCATAGAGGCTCTTCCGCCCGGTCAAGTGCGGCAACCAGTGGTAGAGCGCAGCCAGCATGGGGAACACAAAGCCCCCCACCAGCACATAGTGCAAATGCGCCACCACGAAATAGCTGTCATGGGCCTGGGTGTTGAACGGCACCATGGCCAGCATGACCCCCGTCAGCCCGCCGATCACGAAGACGAAGAAGAACCCGCCCACATAAAGCATGGGCACGTCCCAGCGCGGTTTGCCCGAGGCCAGCGTGCCGATCCAGGCAAAGATCTGGATCGCCGTCGGCACCGCGACCAGCGCGCTTGCGGCCGAAAAGAAGGCGAGCGCTAGGTGGGGAATGCCCACCGTATACATGTGATGCACCCACAGCCCGAAGCTCAGGAACGCCATGGCGACAATGCCGGCGATGATAGCGCGGTAGCCCAGGATCGGGCGCTGGGCGAATACCGGAATGATGGTGGAAAGCGCCCCGGCCGCAGGCAGGAAGATGATGTAGACCTCGGGATGGCCGAAGAGCCAGAACAGGTGCTGCCAGAGCAGCGGATCGCCACCGCGGGTCGGATCGAAGAAGGGCAGGTCGAAGGCGCGTTCGAGCTCGAGCAGGATCGAGCCCAGGATCAGCGGGGAAAAGCCGATGATCATCATCCCCGACGTCACCAGCATATACCAGCCAAAGAGCGGCATCCGCGCCAGCGACATGCCCGGCGCGCGCATCTTGAGGATGGAAACGAACATCTCGATGGCGGCTGTAACCGCCGAGATTTCCACAAAGGTGATGCCCAGCAGCCAGACATCGGCATTGATGCCGGGCGTGTAGGGGCGCGACGATAGGGGCGTATACATGAACCAGCCGCTATCGGGCGCCACACCCAGCAACATGGCGATGATCAGGATCGAGCCGCCAAAGAGGTAGCACCAGAAGCCATAGGCGGTAAGGCGCGGAAACGCCATGTCCCGTGCCCCCAGCATCTTGGGCAGCATGTAAAGCGCAAAGCCCTCGAACATGGGAATGGCGAACAGGAACATCATCACCGTGCCATGCATGGTGAAAATCTGATTGTAGATTTCCGGGCCCACAAAGGCGCTGTTGGGCGTCGCCAACTGAGCGCGGATCAGCATGGACAAGAGGCCACCAATGGCGAAGAAGGTCAGCGCCACGACCATGAACCGCTTGCCCAGCACAGTGTGGTTGACGCTGGACAGGCGCCCCCAACCGGGTGGCGTGCCCCAGATGCGCTCCAGGGCCTTATGGAGGGCGATGGGCGAGAGCTGATGCCGATGGTTCTGATGCTGCTGATGATGGTTCATGGCGCGCGCCCTTCCAGCAGGGCGGCAAATGCCTCTGGCTTATGCGCTTCCACCCGGAAGCGCATGCCGTCATGGCCCTCGCCACAATATTCGGCGCATTGTCCCCAATAGACACCGGGCTCATCGGCCTGGAGGCGGATGACATTGACCTTGCCGGGAATGGCGTCGATTTTGCCCCCAAGCCGCGGCACCCAGAGCGAATGGATAACATCCAGGGAGGTCACGGCGATGTCGACCGGCTCTCCAGCGGGGATATGCAGGATCTCGCTGGGCGCAAGGGCGCTCTCGGGATGGGTGAAGTACCAGCTCCATTGCTGCGCCCGTCCCTCGACCCGCACCGGGGCCTCGCCCTTGGGCAGCAATTGCTCGCCGAGCACCAGCGCGGTGCCAGTCAGCACGATTAGGATGGGGATGGGCAGCAGGAGGCCGCCGCCCACGATCCATTGCGCCGGCGTCACCCGCGTGATCCAGGCCGGGCGGCGATAAGCCAGCGCGAACAGTGCCATGACGAGCCCGAACAGCACCGCCGCGCCGATCAGCATGACCCACCACAGGGTGGCAAGATTGGCAGCGCGCGGCCCGGCTGGATCGAGCGCCGACAAATCGCCGCTGCAACCCGCCAGCAATGCTGGCGTTGCCCCCAGTAACAGCCTCTTGAACAAGGGAACTCTGCGGTGAGCCAATCGAGCGAAGAAGAACAGGAAGCCCAGCGGGAAGAAACCCCGCCCGAAGCCCGCTCCGATCACCCCAATCCCTATATTCGCTCCATTGCCGACAAGGATATCGGCTCGGCCATTGCCGTGGCTGGCCATCCCATCCATGCCATGATGGTGCACTTTCCCATTGCGTTCATTATCGCAACCTTGGGCATCGATATCTTCTACTGGTGGGGCGCTGATCCGTTCTGGGTGCAGGTCGGCACCTGGTCGGCTTCCGCCGCCTTTGTCTTCGGCGTCCTGGCGGCGCTTGCCGGCACAGCTGAACTGCTGGCAGTTCCCGGCATTCGGGTGCGCGTTGCCAGCTGGAACCATGCGGTTGCCGCCATGGTCCTGGTCGCCATTGCCGGCGCCAATGCGGGCCTGCGGATTTTCTACCCCGAACAGATCCTGCCTAACGGCCTGATGCTTTCGGTGCTCGCGAGCATGGCCACCGCTTTTGCAAGCTGGCATGGCGGCAAGCTGGTGTTCGATCATGGGGTTGGCCTCATCATATCCACCCGGCAATAAAGGGGCCGACCATTTCGGACAGGGCGCCGGGGGCGAAAAACGCCTGCAGGCCTTGCGGCCATTGCAGGCGTGGCTTGCCCAGCACGAGCGCCAGAATTGTGCAGACCACGGTGAGGGTCAGGGGCACGATCACCATGAAGCGGGCCGTGGGATAGTGGCCGTTGCGCTCGAAAATGCGCAGGATCACCAAACCCGAAAAGATATGGATGCCTGTCAGCACTGCGACCCCGACCAGCTTGGCCGAGAACCAGTTCTGGTAGGTGCCCTGCATCAGGATCAGCGCAGTTCCCGAAGCAATGGCTACGAAAGCTCCGGGCGACACCAGCTTGACGTACAAAAAGCGCGTAAACGCGTGCAGCCGATGGAGCGCATCGTCTTCCAGCCCCCGCCGCTGCCGGTATAGGAAAGGCAGTGCCAGGAGCCCCGCCGACCAGAGCGCGATCCCCCCGACATGGATAAATTTGAGCCAGGCGACGACAAAACCCCAGGTCATTGCACCGCCGGGCGGCGTTCCGGCCGCAGCGCATCAACCAGTCGCCAGATCACAACGCCTAGCAGCGGCAGATTGGCAGGCACCCACATGATGAGCCCACCCAATTGCTGGTCCTCGATCGGCGAAAAGCCAAAGGCGAGGGTCGTGGCCAGATGCGGCAGGTAGAGGGGGCCCGAGGCAAACACCAGCAGCGCACCCAGAAAGCCCATCTGGATGGCGCCGGACAGCCCCGTCAGCCCGGCGGCCATGGCATTGTCGGCCCGCAGCATGCCCAGCCATAGCCAGGTGAAGGCCAATAGCAAACTCACCTGCATGGCCCAATAAACCGCGGGGTGGGTGAACGCCGCGGCATAGAAGTCAGGCGCATGCCAGAGCCAGAGCGCCACGGTGGACACCAGCAGCGCCGGGAAAAGCTTCACCCGCCGCCCCCACTCAGGCGGTAGCGCCAGCGCCAATAGGGGCGCCACGACCATGGTGAGGAGGATGTGGTGCCCCACCCGGGCCGAGAACAGCGCCACGGTCAGCGCGCATAAAGGGGACACGAAAAGCGTCGCCGCTAGTGCCCAGCTCGCCCCTCCTGCCAGCTGTCGTTGCCGGGACGCGGTCCGAAGAGCGAGCGCCGCGGCGACGCCCGCCAGTACCAGTGCGATCAACAGGACGGGGTCCAGATTCCAGCGCCCCCCGAGAGTGGCCAGCGTCGGCGGTGGTCCGCAAAAGCTCATATCAAAGGCAAAGGGTGACGCTGGGATCATCGTTTTCCTGGTTGTGACGCTATCCGAGGCATTGGTCGGGCCGCCAGGACCATCCCGGCAACAGCTAGGCTTCTTTGCCCCGCTTAGATTTCAGCCTCCGGCAGGGCATAGGCGATGAAATAGTCGCCGATCGGGGTTTCCATGAAGTCGTGCCCCCCGGCATTGATCACGATGATCTGCCGGCCTTCCGCCTCGTAGGTCATCGGCGTCGCCTGCCCGCCAGCGGGCAGCGCCACTTGCCAGAGCTCCTCGCCCGTTTCGATGTCGATGGCCCGCAGCAGGTCGTCCGTCGTGGCCGCGATGAAGAACAGCCCCGAAGCCGTCACTACGCCACCGCCATTGTTGGGCGTGCCGATTTCGAGCGGCAACATGGAGGGGATGCCGAAGGGGCCATTCTTGCGTGCCGAGCCAAAGGGGCGGTCCCACAGCACTTCACGAGTGTTGAGGTCGATGGCCGCGATCCCGCCATAAGGGGGCTGCTTGCACAGCAAGCCGGTGAACGGCACGCGCCAGCCGGCATTGACGCGAATGCCATAAGGCGTCAGCGCCTGTGGGCTGAGGCTACCATGCGAGCCGCCGCCGGCATCAGGATTGTAGTTGGGATCGGTGATCGGCAACACCCCGGCCGCGTCCACTTCCTCGCGCGGCACCAACTGGTTGTAGTTGGGCATGTTGTTGTAGTTGGTGATCATGATGCCGTTGACCGGATCAACCGCAACGCCGCCCCAATCCACCCCGCCATTATAGCCGGGGAACTGGATCCAGGGCCGATCCACGGTCGGGGGCGTATAAACGCCGTCATAGGCGGCCTGGCGGAACTGGATGCGGCACCAGAGCTGATCGAGGGGGGT